>JBEGJG010000264.1:0-3315 GCA_041184705.1 Candidatus Eiseniibacteriota bacterium | reverse complement strand
GGCGCTCTGCTACAAACCTCGTCCCTGCGGGGGTGGGATGTCGGCGGCTGGGCCCATAGCTCAGCGGTCCAGAGCCACCGGCTCATAACCGGTATGACCCTGGTTCGAATCCAGGTGGGCCCACCACACCGCACGAGACTCGGGATGGGCGAATAGCTCAGCTGGTAGAGCACCTGGATCACAACCAGGGGGTCACAGGTTCAAGTCCTGTTTCGCCCACCATCCCCTTCCACCCGGTGGCCGCCGTGACCGAAGAACTCCGCCTCCACTGGGCGCTCCACGAGGTGGACGCGCGTTCGGTCGCCCACGAACGCACGTTGGCCCGCCACCGTGAGCAGCGCGCCGCCTGCGAGACCCGCGTCTCGGCCGCGCGCAAGACACTGGTCGCGCTCGACCAGCGCGTCGCGGCCGCGCAGAAGCGCCGACGCGAGCTCGAGGCCGGCATCGCCGACTTCGATACGCAGCAGCATCGCTTCGAGCGCCAACTCGAGGCGGTCACCGATCAGCGCCAGTTCGAGGCGGTGCGGCACGAGATCGAGGCGGTGCGCGCCAAGCGCGACGTGCTCGAGACCGAGGCGCTCGAGCGTCTCGAGGACGAGGAGCGCGAGTCCTCGGCGCGACCCGAGCGTGTGCAGGCGCTCGAGCGCGCCACACACGAGTTCGAGGTCCTGTCCGCCCGTCTCCAGGCCGAGGCCGAGGTCGTGCAGGCCGAACTCGACGCGCTCGACGCCCAGCGCGCGAACGCGGTGGCCGGACTCCCGCCCGAGGCCCGCACGCGTTACGAGCGTTTGCGCACCGGGCGCGCGGGGATCGCGGTCGCCGCCGTGCGGGACGGGGCGTGCGGCGAGTGCCACCACAAGCTCACGCCGGTCGCCCTGCAGGAGGTGCGTCGTCGCGAGCGGTTGGTGGGCTGCGAGGGCTGCGGGCGGTTGCTCGTGTCGCCGCCGGACGGCGCGTGAGCGGGGAAGGGCGTCGCCTGCGGGCCGGGCTCGCGGGTCGTCGCATCGCGCTGGTGCTCTCGGGAGGCGGTGCGCTGGGCGCCTACGAGGTGGGCGTGCTCAAGGTGGTCGAGCGCATCGGGCTCGTCCCCTCGCTGGTCTCGGGCGTGTCCATCGGGGCGATCAACGCCGTGGCGTGGCTCGCGGCGGGGCGCGACGTGCGTCCCATCGAACGCGTCTGGCGCACCGCGCGCGCGGAGTCGCTGGGCGTGCAGTGGGTCTCGCTCACGCTGCGCGTGGTGGGAGCCCTCACCGCGTTGCTCGCGTTCGTCGAGTTGCTGCTGGGCCTGCTGGGGACGCGCGAGCTGTCGGGGGCCTACTGGTTGTGGCGCAAGAGCAGTGCGCGCGTGGACCTGTGGAGTGCGCAGCTCGACCTCGTGCTGTGGTCCATCCTCGCGATCGCGGGCACCGTCACGGCCATCATCGCGCGCCGACTGGCGCGCGACCTCGACCGTCGCTCGCAAGGGGTGGATCCGCAACGGTTGCGTGGGCATCTGGCGCGTGCCGCGCTCGGTGCGCTGGCCCTCCACTCGGTCGTGTGGGTGATGGGTTGGCCGTGGCCGCATCGTTTCAGCGCGGCCCTCATGATGCTGCTCGGACTCGCGTGGTTGGCGAGCACGCCGGGGCGAGCGGGTCGCTGGGTGCGCGGGCTCACGCTCGGGCTCATGCCCGAGACGAACGGGCGCGGACTGTGGAGCGGTCGGGCCCGCCGCGGCATCCTCGAACGCATCCTGGCCGAGGGCAGCGGACGCGAACTCGCCGGGCCGGACAGCCGACTGGTCGTGAGCGCGCTCGCCATCGACAGCGGTCGCATCGGGCACTTCGTGGGTTGGCCGCAGCACGACCCGGTGTTCGAGTCCAAGCTGCGCGACGAACTCGGCGAGGTGCTGCACGTGCGCGATGCCGCCATGATGGTGGATGCGGCCGTGGCCTCGTCCGCCATCCCGGGGCTTTTCCAGCCCGAGCGTGTCGCGGGGCGTGACTTCGTGGACGCGGGTGGGTTCTCGAACCAGCCGCTGCACGTCGCGATCGCGCACGGCGCCGACGCGCTGCTCGTGGTGCTGCTGTCGCCGAGCGCGGCCCCCACACCCGCACCGCCGCCCGCCGACGTCGCCGCCCTCGGGGGACGATTGCTGGAGCTCGCGAACTGGCGCGACCTGCAGACCGAGTTGCGGCACATGCCCGAGGGCTGGTCGCGCACCGGTGATCCCGCACGTGTGTGCGTGATCGAGCCCGTCGAGCCGTTGCCCGCCTCGTTGCTGTCGTTCGAACCCGAGCGCGCGGCCGTGCTCATCGAACTGGGGGAGCGCGACGCGTGGCGCACGCTCGAGGCCGCCGGTTGGCTCGAGCCCGCTTGAGCCCGCGTCCCGCTGCGGTTAGGGTCGGGCCATGACCCCCGGCATCGAGTTCGTCTGGACGCTCCGCTGTGACGGCGGCTCGCGTGGCAACCCCGGCCCGGGCGCCTACGGCTACGTCCTGTGCGACGAGCGCGGCGCCGAGATCGAGGCGCGCGGCGAGTTCCTGGGCGTGTGCACCAACAACGTCGCCGAGTACCGTTCGCTCATCGCCGGTCTGGGCGCCGCGGCCCGCCATGGCGTACAGTCACTCGTGGTCCGCATGGACTCCGAGCTGGTGGTGCGCCAGATGCTCGGGCAGTACAAGGTCAAGAACGAGGGTTTGAAGCCGCTCCACACCGAGGCCCGCATGGCCGTCATGAGGGTGGGGGCGGTCCGGTTCGAGTCCGTGCCGCGCAACGACAACGGTCGCGCGGACGGGCTGGTGAACGAGGCGCTCGACCAGGCGCTTCGCAGGTAGTTCCCGAGTCCCACAGATGATCGCGCGAAGTGCGACGACGCTCCCGCTTCACTGCGGTGGCCGAGTCCGCTTCGTGAGGAAAGTCCGAACTCCACAGGGCAGGACGCCGGGTAACCCCCGGGGGGCGTGAGTCCACGGAAAGTGGAACAGAGAGAAGACCGCCAACGGGCGGCGCCGAGAGGTGCCGCTGCGGGCAAGGGTGAAACGGTGAGGTAAGAGCTCACCAGCGGTGACGGCAACGCCACCGGCTCGCCAAACCCCGTCCGGAGCAAGACCGCATAGAGGGGGAGGGGTGTGTCCCGCCCCGTCATCACCCCAGGGTCGGTCGCATCGAGGCGATGGGAGACCATCGCCCCAGACAAATGATCATCACGGAGCGATCCGTACAGAATTCGGCTTACGGGGGACTCGGGATGTCGTCCAACGCACGCCCGCCGGCCGCCCGCCGGCGGGCGTCCGCGTCGGCCCACGGTCACCCACCACGAGCATCGTGGTGGGCGGG
>JBEGJG010000263.1:0-3924 GCA_041184705.1 Candidatus Eiseniibacteriota bacterium | reverse complement strand
CCCGTGCGCGTCTCGACGCTCATCGGGGAGCGCGCGGACTGGTCGCCTGCGGTGACGGAGTACCTGCGAGCGCGCGACGCGGGGCGGGAGGACTGACGATGCGCGTGTTCCTGATCGTGCTCGATGGGGTCGGGATGGGCGAGCTGCCCGACGCCGACCGCTACGGGGACCGCGGCGCGAACACGCTGCTGCACGTCGCCGAGCACGTCGGGGGCTTGCGCGTGCCGGTGATGGAGCGACTCGGACTCGGGCACCTGCTGCCCATGCCGGGCGTGCGCCCCGTGCTCACGCCCACCGCGGCTCGCGCGCGACTCGCCGAGCGCAGTGCGGGCAAGGACAGCACGACCGGGCACTGGGAGATGATGGGGCTCGAACTCGATCAGCCGTTCCCGACCTATCCCGACGGCTTCCCGCGCGACCTGCTCGACGAGTGGAGCGAGCGCGTCGGGCGAGGATGGATCGGGAACGTCGCCGCCTCGGGCACGGAGATCGTGGACCGGCTCGGCGCCGAGCATCAGGGGACGGGCCGATTCATCGTGTACACTTCGGCGGATTCGGTGTTCCAGGTGGCGGCGCACGAGGACACCGTGCCGATCGAGTCGCTCTACGAGGCGTGCCGCACCGCGCGCACGATGCTCACCGGTCGGCACGCGGTCGGACGGGTCATCGCGCGGCCGTTCGAGGGTGCGCCCGGCGCCTACCGGCGGACCTCGCGCCGTCGCGACTTCTCGCTCGCCCCGCACGCGCCCACCGTGCTCGACGCGCTCGTCGAGGCGGGACAGCGCGTGGTGACGGTGGGGAAGGTGGACGACCTGTTCGCGGGCCGCGGCATCTCCGACGCGATCCACACGAAGGACAACGAGGAGGGCGAGGCCGTGCTGCTGGATCTCGTGAAGCGTTCCGGCGAGGGGCTGGTGTTCGCCAACCTCGTGGACTTCGACACGCAGTACGGGCACCGCAACGACCCCACGGGGTTCGCGCGTGCGCTCGAGCGCTTCGACGACACGCTCGGCTCGCTGCTCGGTCGCCTGCGCGGCGACGAGATGGTGTGGGTGACCGCCGACCACGGCAACGATCCCACCACGCCCGGGACCGACCACACGCGCGAGTACGTGCCGCTGCTCGTCGCCGGTCCGCGCGTGGCTCAGGGGGCCGACCTCGGCACGCGCGCCTCGTTCGCCGACGTGGCCGCGACGCTGGCCGAGGTGTTCTCGGTCACGCGTCCGCGCGCGGGTCGCAGCTTCCTGTCGGGGATCCGCGCGTGAGCGCCGCGCGTCGTCGTCCCGCTCCCGCCGCGCGCCGTGCGCGGCCGCGTCCCGCGCCCCGCCCGCGACCGGCGGTGACCGCCGTGTCGCCGAAGGCGCTCATGGCCGAGGCCGTGCGCGCGCGGGCCGCCAGCCATTCGCCCTACTCGCGCTTCGCGGTGGGTGCGGCGCTGCTCACCGCCTCGGGTCGCATCGTGCACGGCTGCAACGTCGAGAACGCGTCGTACGGTCTCACCTGTTGCGCCGAGCGCACCGCGGTGTTCAAGGCCGTCTCCGACGGCGAGCGTCGGTTCGTGGCGATCGCGGTCACCGCTCGCGACGGTCAGGGCGCGCCACCGTGCGGAGCCTGCCGTCAGGTCATGGCGGAGTTCGCCCCCGACCTCGACGTGTACTGGCGCGATCGTCGTGGCCGCATCGTGCACCGCTCGTTGCGGGCGCTGCTGCCCAACCTGTTCGACTTCGTGAAGGAGGGGGGCAAGCCCCGATGAGTCGCGAGCGCGATCAACTGGTCGAGGCCATCACCCGTCAGGTGCTCGCGGCGTTGCGCGAGCGCACGAGTGCGCCCGTGGCGATGCCGCAGGCGCCGTCGCCGGTGCCCGGACTCGCGCCGGGTTCGGTCGTGCACGACCCGGCGACCTGTGAGCGCTGCCGCAACTGGGGCATCTCCGGGGCGCGCGGTCCCGAGGAGACCCGGCTGCTCGCCGCGGCCGGCGCGTCGCGAGTCGTCACCACGATGGGCTACTGCCCGGGCTCCGACGGGCTCGCGAGCCTCATCGACCACACGCTGCTCAAGCCCGATGCCACGCGCGAGGAGGTGCAGCAGCTGTGCCGCGAGGCGGCGCAGTTCTGCTTCGCGAGCGTGTGCGTGAACCCCAACTGGGTCGCGCTGTGTCGCGAGCTGCTGCGGGACTCGGGCGTGAAGGTCTGCACCGTGATCGGATTCCCGCTCGGCGCCCATCTCGCCGACGTGAAGGCCTACGAGACGCGCCGCGCGATCGAGCAGGGGGCCGAGGAGGTGGACATGGTGATCAACATCGGCGCACTCAAGTCGCGCGACTACGCGCTCGTGGAGCAGGACATCCACGGGGTGGTCGCCGCCGCGAACGGGCGCGCGATCGTGAAGGTCATCCTCGAGACCTCGTTGCTCTCGCGCGACGAGAAGGTGATGGGGTGCACGCTGTCGAAGGCCGCCGGCGCCGATTACGTGAAGACCTCGACCGGTTTCGGCGGTGGTGGTGCGACCGTGGAGGACGTGACGCTCATGCGCGAGACCGTGGGGCCCGACATGGGCGTGAAGGCCTCGGGCGGCGTGCGCACGCGCGAGGACGCCGAGCGCATGGTGGCCGCCGGCGCGACGCGCCTGGGCGCCTCGGCGGGCGTGAAGATCGTGCGCGGCGAGGCCGCCGGCGAAGGGAAGTACTGATTTGGCCCTCGATCCGCGAGCGTTCATCCGCGAGAAGCGCGACGGCGGCACCCACGATCCCGAGCGGCTGCAGGCCTTCATCGCGGCCTGCGCGAAGCGCGAGATCCCCGACTACCAGGCGAGCGCGTGGCTCATGGCCGCGTTCCTGCGCGGACTCGACGCCACCGAGACCGACGCGCTGACCCGCGCCTACATGCACTCCGGGCGCATCTTCGACTGGACGCGCCTCGGCGTGGCCGCCGACAAGCACTCCACGGGCGGCGTGGGCGACAAGATCTCGCTCGTGCTGGCGCCGGTCGTGGCCGCGTGCGGCGTGCCCGTGCCCATGGTGAGCGGGCGTGGCCTCGGGCACACGGGCGGCACGCTCGACAAGCTCGAGAGCATCCCCGGTTTCGACGTGCACCTCGACACCGCGGCGATGAAGCACCAGATGGAGCGCCTGGGGTTCATGATGGTCGGACAGGGGCCCGATCTGGCGCCCGCCGACGGGCTGTTCTACTCGTTGCGCGACGTCATCAGCAAGCAAGAAGATCGCCGAGGGCTCACGCGCCATCGTGTACGACGTGAAGTCGGGCAACGGCGCGTTCATGAAGAAGCCCGAGCAGGCGCGGTCGTTGGCGGAACGTCTGGTCGCCGTCACGCGCGGCATGGGGGCGGCCGCCTCGGCCCTGATCACCGACATGAGCTGGCCCATCGGCGTCGCCGTGGGCAACGCGCTCGAGATGGACGAGTCGTGGGACGTGCTGCGCGGCCGCACTCCCGTCGTGCCGGGTACGCGCGAGCTCACGCTCACGCTGGCCACCGAGATGGTGCACCTCGCGGGGGCGGCGCCCGACGCGGCGACGGCGCGTGAGCGGGTGACGCGCGCACTCGACGACGGTTCGGCCGCCGAACGTTTCCTCGCCATGGTGCGCGCGCAGGGTGGCGCTACGCGCGCGTTCGAGTCCGACACGCCGCTCGCTCCGGCCCCCGTGACGACCGACCTCGTCGCTCCGCGCGACGGCTTCCTGTCCGCCTGCGATTGCTTCGCCCTCGGCGAGTGGCTGGTCGCTGCGGGAGGAGGTCGTCTGCGCAAGGAGGACGCCATCGACCCGCGCGTCGGGCTCACGATGCGACAGGCGCGCGGGGCGCGGTTGTCGAAGGGGCAGCCGTTCGCCACGCTGCATCTGGCGCAGGGCGACGACGCGCTCGTGGCGCGTGCGCAGGCGTGCTTCGGGATCGGCGACTCGCCACCCG
>JBEGJG010000262.1:0-3351 GCA_041184705.1 Candidatus Eiseniibacteriota bacterium | reverse complement strand
GTCCGGTCCGAACGCTCATGTGGGGACCTGCCTGCTCGCTGGCCTTCGGCGGGGCCCCGATGCGAGCGGCGGGATCCCGGCGCCGTGGGGGGCGCATGGGACCAACAGGGCAATGCTTGTGCCATGTTTCACGAACTCGGCGTGCTACCACGGATACCCATGGCTCAAGCGACCGTGCAGGAACGGGTTGCCTCTGGTACCGCCTCCGTAGTCCTACGGACTCCCTCGGTCCCGCCCTCTCGATGGGTCCTCCTTAGCTGCCATGCTGTCAGGGAGGCCTGCCGGGAAGTGGCGTCGCACGCGGATCCGACAGAGTCCCGGGGCGTCCGCGACCGACCGCACCCCAGCGCCGGAGCGCCTCCGTGCGAATCCGCACGAATCGCGTCACGACCGCGATGGGCGCGGGCCTGACGCGGTCCGCATGGACCATCGAGGACCGCGATCCGGCGGCCGAACGCGCGACCCGGCACGGTTCTCGCAGTGGGAGGTCGTCGAGCACGGACCATCCCCGTGCGCCCGTCGAATGCAGCACTCCCCCGATCACGGAGTCCGGATGAACGCCGGTCAGTCCCTCGTCCTCGTCTCGTTCCTCGCGGCCCTCGCCGCGACCGCGGCCTACGCGCCGACGCTACGGAACGGGAAGCGCTCGCGCCTCGCGCATGGGTTGTTCGCCGCCCATGCCGTGACGCTGGTGCTGGCGCTGGTGACGCTCGCCGCGTACTTCCTGCAGCACCGATTCGAGTTCGCCTACGTCGCGCAGAACTCGTCGCGTGCGCTCTCGCCGTCGCTCACGCTGGCCGCGCTGTGGGCGGGCCAGGAGGGCAGCATCCTGCTGTGGGCCGCGATCGGCGCGCTCACCGGTCTGGCGCTCGCCTACCAGCCCGGCCGCCTGTCGGCGCCCGCGATGACGTTCGTGGGCGTGGCGCAGCTCTTCATGACCGGACTGCTGCTCGTGCGCAGCCCGTTCGTGACCACCGCGACGATCCCCGCCGACGGTTTGGGCCTGAACCCGTTGCTCGAGGACCCGTGGATGGTGGCGCATCCGCCCGCGTTGTTCGTGGGCTACGCCGCCATGCTGGTGCCGTTCGCGCTCGGTGCGGCCGCGCTGGTGCGCGGCGAGTGGGACGAGTGGAACAAGCGCGTTTGGCCGTGGACGCTGTTCGCGGTCGTCACGCTGGGCATCGGGATCGTGCTGGGTGGCATCTGGGCCTACAAGGTCCTGGGCTGGGGCGGCTACTGGGGTTGGGATCCGGTCGAGAACGCCTCGCTCGTGCCGTGGCTGCTCGCGGTCGCGCTGCTACACGGCCTGCTCATCCAGCGCACGCTGGGTGCGATGACGCGCACCAACCTGGTGCTCGCCTCGCTCGGCTGGCTCACGGTGGTGGGCGGGACGTACCTCACGCGCAGCGGCGTGCTGTCGGACTTCTCCGTGCACTCGTTCGCCGACAGCGGTCTGGGCCCCGTGCTCACCGCGTTCCTCGCCACGTTCGCGTTCGGATCGGCCGCCCTGCTCGCGTGGCGCTGGCGTGCGATCGCCCCGACGCGCGTGGAGTGGCTGGCGGTGAGCCGCGAGGCCGCGCTGTGGCTGGGCCTCATGACGGTCGTCACGCTCGCGGTGCTGGTCGCCGCCGGCACGACGATGCCGATCCTCACCGGGCTCGCCGGGCGTCCGGCGAGCGTGCGCACCGAGTTCTACCAGTACGTGAGCATGCCGTTCGGGCTCGCCATCCTGCTGCTCATGGCGGTGGCGCCGCTGCTGCGCTGGCGCCATCAGGCCGACGCGTCGTGGCTGCAGACGGGGGCGGCGGGCGGTGTGGCCGGGCTGGTCGCACTCGCGATCGCGTCGTTCGTGGGCCTGCGCGATCCGTTCTGGCTCGCGATGCTGGCCGCGACCGGCTGGATGCTGGGCGTGAACGCGTGGATCGCGTGGAAGCTGTTCCGCCGCGGTTGGTCGTACGGCGCCGGCTACCTGGGGCACGCGGGCGTGGCCATCATGACGCTGGGCATCGTGGTGTCGGCCGCCTTCGGCCGCACCGAGCGCGTGCCGTTGGCGCAGGGTGAGACGCGCGAGGTGCTGGGACATCGCGTGACGTTCGTGGGCCTGACCGACGAAGGGGCGCGCGGCACGACCGCCGACCTGCGCGTCGAGCGCGGCTCGTGGGTGATGGAGGCGCGGCCGCGCATGATGGCGTCGCCGCGCGGGGACGGGATGATGCACACGCCCGCGATCGACCTGTGGCGCGACGTGTACGTGTCGCCGGTCGAGATGGGGGCGCGTTCGGCGGCTCGCGAAGCCGAGGCGCAGTGGCTCGAGCGCAACGAGCCGCTCACCTACGCCGGCGTGGAGTACGTGTTCCGCGGCTTCCGCATGGAGCACGACAACGGCACCTATCTGGCGTACGCCGACGTGGACGTGACCCGCGAGGGTCGCACCGTGCGCGTGTCGCCGGGGCTGCGCGCGAACTCGCAGGGCACCGAGCCGGTGCCCGCCGAGATCGAGGGGTTCGGCGCGCTGGCGCTGGCCCGCATGGACGCCGACCACGGTCGCGTCGCCGTGATGCCGCCGGGTGCGGCGCAGGTGACGCCCACGGTGGTGGTGGACATGAGCACGAAGCCGTGGGTGAACCTGGTCTGGTTGGGCGCCCTGCTCATGCTGTTCGGCACCGCGATCGCGGGTGTGCGCCGGGCGCAGGAGCAGGTCGTGAGGGAACCGCGTCGGGTGGCAGCCCGTGCGGAGGGGGAGCCGGTCGGGGGCGAACCCAGACCGGTCTGAGTTGCAGGGCCCGGCGCGTCAGGAACGCCGGGGTTGTACGACTCGAGCCCGGGGGGACTCGGGTCACGCAGAAACCGGCCATGGCAGGGAGGCATGGGCCCGCCAGGGTCGGCGGTGCGGGGAAGGATCCCCCCACATCGTCGTAGCAAGCAGGGAAGGGGAAGAGAGCAGGATGACGCTCGGGGGAACGTCGCCTGTGAGATGAGCGGATGAACTCCGTTTCGACTCCGGCCGGTGCGCCATCTGCACCGGCCGTTCTCTATTCCCCGCAGTGCCGATCAGTGCGTGTAGTGCGAGTCCTTCTCGCCCGCGCGGATCGCCACCCGCAGCGTGTTCCCCGCCGACGGGATCGGGCAGTTGTAGTGCGGGCTCACCGCGCACGCCGGGTTGTACGCCGCATTGAAGTCGAGCAGCCAGCGTCCATCGGGCAGACGCTCGGGGTCGATGTAGCGCCCCACGCCATAGGTCTCGCGGCCGGTGGTGGCGTCGCGGAAGAACACGCTCACCGATCGCTCGTCCACGCCGGGTTCGAGCAGGCGATGCGCCTCGAGCCGCACCGCGCGGCCCTTCACGCGCAG
>JBEGJG010000261.1:0-3376 GCA_041184705.1 Candidatus Eiseniibacteriota bacterium | reverse complement strand
GCCCGCCTGGACCGCTGGTCCGGGCGGGCGTCGTGCTTAGTGGCGGTCTGCGAAGCGGCGCGGGCTTCGAAGGTTGGGTTGTGCTTCGAAGATTGTGGGGGCCCCGGATCGCGTCCCGTCCGGGCCGGTCTCGCTGGCGCAAGTCGTTGTCATTTCGTAAGGACGGTCCAGTGTCCGTGGGGCTGCGAGCCCCGCCCACAATCTTCGAAGCACAACCATCGAAGCCCAAACAATGACGCCCCGGCGCGCTCGCGCGGCCGGGGCGTCGCTGTGTCCAGACTGCGATCGACGGTCAGCGCAACTCGAACCGGTCCAGGTTCATGACCTTGTCCCAGACACGGGCGAACTCGGCCGCGAACCGGGGCTGGGCGTCGTTCGTCGCGTACACCTCGGCGAGCGCGCGCAGCTGCGAGTTCGAACCGAACACCAGGTCCACGGTCGTGCCCGTCCAGCGCACCGCACCCGTCTTGCGATCGCGCCCCTCGAGCACGCCCGGCGTGGCCGAGCGGGCCCACGTCGTGCGCATGTCGAGCAGGTTCACGAAGAAGTCGTTGCTCAACGTGCCCGGTCGCTCGGTGAACACGCCGTGCGAACCCTCGCTGACACCGAGCGCGCGCAGACCGCCGACGAGCACCGTCATCTCGGGAGCGGTGAGCGTGAGCAGGTGCGCCTTGTCCACGAGCCGCTCGGCCGCCGAGTCCTCGAGCCCCTTGCGCACGTGGTTGCGGAAGCCGTCGGCGAGCGGCTCGAGCACCGCGAACGAGGCCACGTCGGTCTGCTCCTGCGACGCGTCCATGCGGCCCGGCGTGAACGGCACCGTGACGGGACTGCCCGCCTGCTTCGCGGCCGCCTCGATCGCGGCGACACCGCCGAGCACGATGAGGTCGGCGAGCGAGATGCGCTTGCCGCCCGTGGCCTTGGCGTTGAACGCCTGCTGGATCGCCTCGAGCTTCGCGAGCACCGGGGCGAGCTCGGACGGCCGGTTGACCGCCCAGTCCTTCTGCGGCGCCAGACGCAGACGCGCACCGTTCGCCCCACCGCGCTTGTCCGTGCCGCGGAACGACGAGGCCGACGCCCACGCCGTGGTCACCAACTGCGTGACCGTGAGGCCCGAGCCCAGCAGCTGCGTCTTGAGCGCCGCGACGTCCTGCGCGTCCACGAGCGGGTGGTCCACCGCGGGGATGGGGTCCTGCCAGATCAACACCTCGCGCGGCACGAGCGGGCCCCGGTAGCGCGAGCGCGGACCCATGTCGCGGTGCGTCAGCTTGAACCAGGCGCGCGCGAACGCGTCCGCGAACTGCTCGGGATGCTGGTGGAACCGACGCGCCACCTTCTCGAAGCCCGGGTCGAAACGCAGCGACAGGTCGGCGGTGGTCATCATGGGCGGATGCTTCCTCGACGCATCGTGCGCGTCGGGGATCATGTGCTCGGGCTTCACGCCCTTCGCCACCCACTGGTGCGCACCGGCCGGGCTCTTGGTGAGCTCCCACTCGTAGCCGAACAGCATGTCGAAGTAGCCGTTGTCCCAGCGGGTCGGGTTGGGCTTCCACGCGCCCTCGATGCCGCTGGTCGTGGTGTCCACGCCCTTGCCCGTGCCGAAGCGGTTGATCCAGCCGAAGCCCTGCGCCTCGATGTCGGCACCCTCGGGCTCGGCGCCGACGAGCGCGGGGTCACCCGCGCCGTGCGCCTTGCCGAACGTGTGCCCGCCGGCGATGAGCGCCACCGTCTCCTCGTCGTTCATCGCCATGCGCGCGAACGTCTCGCGCACGTCGCGACCCGAGGCGACCGGATCGGGGTTGCCGTTCGGGCCCTCGGGGTTCACGTAGATGAGACCCATCTGCACCGCCGCGAGCGGCTGCTCGAGCTGGCGATCCCCCGTGTAGCGCTGGTCGCCGAGCCACGTGGACTCGGTGCCCCAGTAGATGTCCTGCTCGGGCTCCCAGATGTCGGGGCGCCCGCCCGCGAAGCCGAACGTCTTGAAGCCCATGGACTCCAGCGCGACGTTGCCCGCGAGGATCATGAGGTCGGCCCACGACAGCCGATGCCCGTACTTGGCCTTGATGGGCCACAGCAGGCGACGCGCCTTGTCGAGGTTGCCGTTGTCGGGCCAGCTGTTGAGCGGCGCGAAGCGCAGCGCGCCCGTGCCCGCACCGCCGCGACCGTCGCTCGTGCGATAGGTGCCGGCCGCGTGCCAAGCCATGCGGATCATGAGGCCGCCGTAGTGCCCCCAGTCCGCGGGCCACCAATCCTGCGAGTCGGTCATGAGCGCGTGCAGGTCGCGCACGACCGCATCGAGGTCGAGCTCGTCGAACGCCTTGGCGTAGTCGAAGTCAGGGCCCATGGGGTCCGACTTCTCCGACTGCTGGCTCAGGATGCCGAGCCTCAACTGGTTCGGCCACCAATCGGCGTTGGTCTGCGCACCGCCGGTCACGGCGGGATTGTGCGTGACACCCGAGAACGGGCACTTGCGTTCGTTCGACACGAGCCTCTCCTGTGGCATGTGGGGTCCGCGCGCATCCTGTGGATCGCGCGGGTGCACCCCGAGGTCCATCCGATCGTGATCACGAGCCCGGACCGTCCCTCGATCGGCCCGCGCGGGGGGCGCGAGCCGAACGGGAGTCGTCGCGAGCGGGCAAACGAAGAACCCGACCGTGACGGCGTCGGGTTCCTCGGTACTTGGTGGAGGCGGCGGGAGTCGAACCCGCGTCCGAAGAGTCCTCTGCAGGGAGTCCTACAAGCGTATCCGACCTATTCTGGTGCGTTCTCGCGCGCGTCGCTCCGGTCGGCGGGATCTCGGCGCGCCAGCCCTACTGCGTCTCGTCGTCGGCCCTCGGGCGGGGCTTCGGACCAGCCTGCGATTGTATGGCGCCCGGGTCCGGCCCCCACAGGCGGGGTCCGGTCAGGCGTCACCGCCTGTTATTAGGCGGCGAGAGCCATCTGCTCGTTGGCAGATGTACAGTTCCCACTTTTTTAACGAGGCGTGAGTCCCCGGCTTGCACTCCCTGGTTCAGCCTCCCCGTCGAGACCGGTACGCCCCCGAGGGGTCGCGTGGACGTTGCGGCGCCACGCTCGCCATGTTCGATGCGGGACGGGCCCGCACGGTTCAGAACGGGATGTCGCTGTCTTCCCCGCCACCGCCGTAGTCACCCGCACCGTAGTCGTCGGTGCCCGAGCCGACCGGCGCCGGATCGTCGTAGGTGCCCTGCTGGCGACCGCCGCCGTAACCGCCGCTCGAACCCGAGCCGCCGTCACCGCCGCGTCCACCGACGAAGCGCATGTTGTTGGCCACGACCTCGGTGGTCCAGCGCTTCTGGCCCTGCTTGTCCTGCCACTCGCGCGTGCGCAGTTCACCCTCGATCAGGACCTCGCGACCCTT
>JBEGJG010000260.1:0-3381 GCA_041184705.1 Candidatus Eiseniibacteriota bacterium | reverse complement strand
TCTACGTCAACGGGGTCTCGACCAGCATGCCCGAGGAGGTGCAGGTCGAGTTCATCCGCACCATCGCCGGTCTCGAGCGTGCGGAGTTCCTGCGCCCGGGCTATGCGGTGGAGTACGACTTCGTGCTGCCGCACCAGCTCGATGCCACGTTGCAGAGCCGTAGCACGCCAGGGTTGTGGTTGGCCGGGCAGATCTGCGGCACGTCGGGATACGAGGAGGCGGCGGCGCAGGGGTTCGTGGCGGGCGTGAACGCGGCGCGTGCCGTGCGCGGCGAGTCGGCGTTCGTGTTGGGTCGCGATCAGGCTTACATCGGCGTGCTGGTGGACGACCTCGTCACGCGCGAGCACCGCGAGCCGTACCGCATGTTCACGTCGGCCGCCGAGCACCGGTTGCTGCTGCGCGCGGACAACGCCGACGAACGTCTGGTCGAGACCGGGCACGCGCTCGGATTGCTGGACGACGCGCAGCGTGAGCGGACGCGCGAGCGGTGGGCCGCGATCGAGGCCGAGGAGCGACGGTTGTCACGCGTGAGCGTGACCGTGCCGTCGCAGCCCACGGGGACGCGCAGTGTGCGCGCCGTGGAATGGCTCGCGCGTCCCGAGGGACGCTACGAGGACCTGCCGGGTCTGGGTGTGGAGCCCGTGCTGCCGCGCGAGCTGTGGGCGCCGCTCGAGGTGCGCGTGCGGTATCGCGGCTACATCGAGCGACAGGCGCAGCACGCGGCCGCGGCTCGCGCGCTCGAGCAGGTGCGACTGCCCGAGGACTTCTGGGATCGCGATTGGACGGGGCTCTCGAACGAGGCGCGTGAGAAGTTGCAGCGTTGGCGTCCGGCCACGGTGGGCATGGCGTCGCGCATCACGGGCGTGTCGCCGTCGGACGTCGCGGTGCTGCTCGTGCACGCACGTCGTCTTCGCGGCGAACGCTCGTCGGCAGGCGGGTCCGTCGCCACCGAGTGAGGTTCGCGCCACTCGCGCGCGCGGGTGGTGGACGGGGCGGCCGATGGGGACATGCGTGCGTTCGCGCGCTTCTGCGCGAGCGGGTATGGTGCGGTCATGGCCAGACCGGATGGGAATCGAGGAGCGCGCGGCGCGGGTGCGCGAGCGGGAGGGCGTCCCACGCCCGGACCGCGACGCGACGATCGAGGGCGCGGTGAGCGGGCTGCGGCAGGGCCGCGGCGCTCGCCCGACCGGCCCGTGGCGCATCATCCCGCGTCGGAGCGCATGATCGAGCGTATGGACTGGGCCTCGTTGCGGCCGTTGCTCGCCGAGGCGCCCGTGGGGACCGACGCGGCGCTCGACCGTCTGCGGCGGTTCGGGCTCGAACTGCTGCGCTGGAACCAGGGGGTCTCGAACCTCGTCTCGCACGATGACGAGCTGCGGCTCGTGGACCGCCACATCGCCGAATCCCTGGCCGGCATTGGAATCATCAAGGCGTTGGGATGCAAGCGGTTGGTTGACTTCGGAACGGGCGGAGGGTTCCCGGCCATGCCGCTCGTCGCGGTGGGTGTCGGGGAGCACTGGACGCTCGTCGAGTCCCGCCGCAACAAGACGTTGTTCCTGAGGAAGGCGGTCCAGGAATTGGGGCTCGGCAACGTGGAGGTGCTCACGGGGCGCCTCGAGATGCTGATCGCCGAGTCGGCCGATCCCCTGCGCTGCGACGGCTTCACCTCGCGGGCCACGATGAAGGCGGCCCCCACGCTGGCGCTTGCCGCTTCCATCGTGGAGCCCGGCGGGCACGCGGTCCTCTGGAAGGGCAGCGGCGCGGGCGACGAGTTGGCCGCCGATGGTGCCTGGCGCGACGCGTGGAGCGAACCCGTCGTGCATCCGATCGGGAACGGGCCCAACTCAATCCTCGTATTCACAAAGAAGTGAGGTAGATAGTAGACTTCATTAGCCTCTGTTCCACGTGGAACGTCGGGGCTTGTGTCACGCGGGCCGTCTTGTTAGTTTCCGGCCCGAGCTTGGCGGTACGTCGTCGACTCCAACCGACCCGCCCCTGCCATCATCGGTCCGGCGCACGCACGCCGACCCCTCAAGGAGCGGCCCCCATTGCGCGGGCCGAATGAGTCCAGGAATGGGACGCATCATCGCGGTCGCCAGCCAGAAGGGCGGCGTCGGCAAGACCACCACGGTCATCAACCTCGGTGCCTGCATCGCGCAGGAGAACCGTCGCGTGCTGTTGGTGGATATGGACCCGCAGGGCAACATGAGCAGCGGGCTCGGGATCAATGGCAACGACCAGCGCCTGACGAGCTACGAGGTGCTGATCGGGCACTCGGACGCCAAGGCCGCCATCCTGCCGACCGCGCTCGCCACATTGGACGTGCTGCCCACCGGACAGCGATTGTCGGGTGCCGAGGTGGAGCTCGTCGGGCTGATGGCCCGCGAGACCCGGCTGCGGACCGCTCTCGCGGCGGTTCGGGACGATTACGACTACATCCTGGTGGACAGTCCGCCGTCCCTCGGCCTGCTGACGCTCAACTCGCTGACCGCGGCGGACTCGGTGATCATCCCGCTGCAGTGCGAGTATCTCGCCCTCGAGGGCCTGTCGCAGATCTGGAAGGCCATCCTGCTGGTCCAGGAGCACCTCAACCCGCAGCTTCGGCTCGAAGGGGTGCTGCTCACCATGTACGATTCGCGCGTCACGCTGTCCAAGAGCGTCGCCGAGGATGCGCGGAAGATGTTCTCGGACCGGGTCTACAAGTCGGTCATCCCCCGGAACGTGAAGTTGAGCGAGGCCCCCTCGCACGGTAAGCCCATCGTCCTCTACGACCCCCACTGCGCCGGCGCGGACAGCTATCGCGACCTGGCGAGGGAGTTCCTCGAACATGACTAGGAATGTGCTCGGGCGCGGTCTCGGCGCCCTCATCTCGACGGCATCGCCGGTGGATGTCGAAGGTCGGGTCCCTCCGCAGGCCGGGGCGATCGAGCTGGAGATCGACAAGATCGGTCCCAACCCGTTCCAGCCGCGTACCCGATTCGATGAGACGGCGCTCCAGGAGCTGTCCGACTCCATCAAGGTGAGTGGCGTCATCCAGCCGCTGCTCGTCCGCCGCGTGGGTCCCGCCGACTACCAGCTGGTCGCCGGCGAACGCCGACTGCGCGCCTCCCAGATGGCGGGCCTCGCCAGGGTGCCCGTGCTGGTGAAGGAGTACGACGACCGCTCCATGATGGAGCTGGCGCTGATCGAGAACATCCAGCGCGAGGACCTGAACCCCATCGACGAGGCGAAGGCCTACCAGGCTCTCATCGAGAAGGTCGGCCTGACGCACGAGCAGCTCTCGGAGCGCGTGGGTAAGCAGCGTGCGACGATCAGCAACTCGCTCCGCCTGCTCGCGCTGCCGCCCGAGGTCATGGACATGGTTTCACGTGGAACCCTCTC
>JBEGJG010000259.1:0-3383 GCA_041184705.1 Candidatus Eiseniibacteriota bacterium | reverse complement strand
TCGGGCCCGGTGAGCGGCGTGACCTGCTGACCGTCGTACCACGACACCGCCGCGTCCCAGCCCCCCTGCGACCAGCGCACGCGGGCCAGGAGGTCCTTGGCCTTCGTGGGGTCGGTGGTCGGGAAGTCGGCGCTGTTGATGCCACCGCCGTTGAGCACCGCGAGCGTGGTCTTGAGCTGCGGCGTCCACTGGCTCTCCAGCTTGATACCGCGATCGCGCTCGCCCGAGAACAGCACGTTCTCGGCTCGCGAGCGCTCGGGCAGCTCGCGCACGCTCGAGGAGCGCTCGATCTCCCAGCCGAACGGGACGTTGAACTGCCCGATCGTGAGCTGGTGGTCGCGCATCGGCGTCCAGGGGTCGAACAGCGTCACGTAGCCGTCGAGCAGACGGATCGTGCGGTCCTGGCCGCCGTCGAACGTGACCACGAACTGCGACAGCGGGTTGGAATCGTAGGTCAGCTTGACGCGCGCACGCCGCACATAGAAACGGGTCTGGTTGGGCACGGTCAGCGTGGCCGGGGAGCCGGTGACGCGCACCGTGTCCGCGCTCGCGCCACTGAACTCGGTGCGCGCCTGCAGGTAGCCCGAGAACTTGAAGCGCTTGAGCTTGTCGGTCTCGGTCTGCAGCGTCTGCAGCTGCTCGTTCATGCCTTCGAGAAGACCCTCGACCTCGGTGCGGGTGACCGCGAGCGAGTCGTGGGACACCGCCTCGTCCTGGGCGCGGACCACGCCCGGAGCGAGTACTGCGAGCAGCGCGACGCAGGTGAACAGGGAACGCTTCAAGGGTCGGCCTCCGAGAATACGGGTTCGTCCACTGCGGATCGGGACTGCGGTCGCCCGGAGGGGCGAACCGGCGAGCCGCCGGGGTTCCATGCGACCCGGATCCATCCTGCGGGGGGAGGCGTTTCGGCAACCCTTATGGGGTGTTACCGCGATGTAACAAAACTCGCCGAAATCCCGATCCCTCAATCGGACCCCGTGTGCCGGTCGCGGCGGCGCGCCTCGAAGGACCGGCGGCGCGCCTCGCGCAGGGTGGCTTCGGGGTCCATACCGGCGGCCCGGAGCGCACCGGCCCACGACCCGAACAACCGGCGGGCACGGGCGTAGAGCGCGGCATGATCCCGATGGATGCGGAAAAGACCCCGATCCTCGGCGAGCCCCCGGATGCGCACCACCACCTCGTCCGCGGTCATCTCGAGCGGACGACCGCGCTTGCGGGGGGCGACGTCGGTGGCATCGAAGGGCGGTCGGGGCACGGGGTCCGCGCGGGCGAAGGGGACGGGATCGGTCCGGGACTCGCGACCCGGAGGGGCATCGGTAAGGTCGCCCGAATGCTGTTTCCGAGGGGTTTCGGTCATGTGTCCGCCGGGCAAGATGGGTCGGCCCGACCCTCGCCGCCGGCACGCGTGGCACCGGCAGCGAGGTCGTGGCACTCGACGATCGTCCCTCGCGGAGCGTGGCATGGCGTGGAGCACCGCGAACGCGCGGGCCGCACCTTCCGGGAACGGGCCCCCTCGAACGCGGGCGAGGCCGAGTCGTCTCACGGGCGAGTCTCGCGGTGGAGACCTCACCGCGGCGTGTCGCTCACATCACGAGCGTGTGAACTCGGTGCGACTCAGGCGCGCGGCAACTCGACCCGGAACCGGCTGCCCTGCCCCACGACGCTCGTGAGTCCGATCGAGCCGCCGTGCAACGCGACCGCATGCTTCACGATCGCGAGCCCCAGCCCCGTACCACCCTGGGCGCGCGAACGTGCCTTGTCCACGCGGTAGAAGCGCTCGAAGACGCGCGGCTGGTCCTCGGCCGGGATGCCAGGGCCCGTGTCGGCCACCTCGAGCCACGCTCGCTCACCATCCACGCCCACCGAGACCTCGACCTGGCCTCGCTCGGTGTACTTGATCGCGTTCTCGACGAGGTTCGCGACCACCTGCGCCAGCCGAACACGGTCCCCGACGACCTCCGCGGCGGGACCCGGCAGGAGCACGAGCCCCAGTCCCGCGCGCCCCGCGGTGTCCCGGAACAGCGACACCGATTCGGCCGCGAGCGCGCGCAGGTCGAGGGGCTCGCGACGCAGGGTCACGTCGGGACGCTCCATCTCGGCCAGCGACAACAGGTCCTCGACCAGCGTCTGCAACTGCACCGCCTGATCGCGGATCACGCGCACGAAGCGCTCGCGGTTCTCGGCGTCATCGAGCCCGCCCTCGAGCAACGTCTCGGCATAGCCGCGCAACGAGGTGATGGGGGTGCGCAGCTCGTGCGACACGTTGGCGACGAGATCCTGCCGCAAGCGCTGAAGCGCCTCGCTCTCGGACAGGTCGTGCAGCACCAGCAGCACCACGCCGTCGCCGAGCGGCGTGGCGGCGGCGCGGGCCGGGCCCGTTCGCGTGGTCCACGGCTTGAGCTCGCGCTCGAGCGCTCGCTGCTCGCGGCGGGCCAGTTCGACCATGTCCAGCAGTTCGGGCACACGCGTGAACGCGGACAGCGGCGTCCCGGGAACGGGACGGATCACCGCGTCGAGCAGCGAGGCCATGCGATGGTTCACGTGCAGAACGCGGTCCTGTGCATCGATGAGTGCCACGCCGTCGGTCATGTGCGCGAGGATCGCCTCGCGCGCATCGCGCTCCTGTTGAAGGGCGGTGAGGCGCCCATCGAGCTCGTCACGCATGGTGTTGAGCGCCGACCCGAGGCGCCCGAGGTCGTCGGACCCATCCTCGGCTCGCACGCGGCGATCGCCGCGGCCGATGGCCCGCGCCACGTCGCCGAGACGGCGCAGGCGCGCGGCGAACCGCTCGCTGATGTAGCCGAGCACGAGCAGGCAGGACACGAGGGTGAGTGCGGCCGAGGCCAGGGACAGGCGAGCGAGCGCCGCCTCGAGATGCTTCAGCATGCCCATGGGGACCGCGAGTCGCAGGACCGCAGCGTCGCCGTTCACGAACGGCACGGCCGTGTAGAGATAGGATTCGTCGAGTGTCTCGGAGCGGCGCACATCGAAGCCCGGCCGACCCGCGATCGCGTCCACGACCTCGGGACGATCGCCATGGTTGTCCATGTCGGTGGCCCGACCGCGCGAGTCGGCGAGCACACGACCGTCGGCTGCGACCACCGTGACACGCAGCGCGAGGCGCGCCTCAAGCGAATCCACCGCGCCCTGCCACCCCCCTTGCGCGTCGGGAGCGAGCGAGCGGGCGACCTCGACCGCGGTGCGCGTGGTCACCTCGACCTCGTGAGCGACCAACCAGCGACGCTGTGCGGACTGCTCGAGCGCCGCCAGCACAGCGACGGTGGTGGCCACGAGCACCGCCGGGATGACGATCAGTCGCGCCCGCAACGAGAGTCTCACTCGGCGCGCTCGTCGGAGACGAACTTGTAGCCCGAGCCGAGCAC
>JBEGJG010000258.1:0-3416 GCA_041184705.1 Candidatus Eiseniibacteriota bacterium | reverse complement strand
CTCCCCGTGCGGGGGGCCCCCTCCCGGCCCCGTGCGGGTCCTGGAGGCAAAGGAATGTCCCGAATCGTCTTCGGCTGGCTGACCGCCCTGATCGCCAGCCTCCCGCCATGGCTCGGATACGCCCTGGCGGACATGGCCACCGGCATGCACTGGGCGGCCTTCCCGGGCCGCCGTCACGCCGTGATGGCCAACCTCGCCGTCATCCTCCCGCGCGCCTCGCGCCGGGACCGCGCGCGCGTGGCGCGCGACATGATGCGCAGCTACAACCGCATGATGTACGAGTTCTTCCGCCTGCCGCACCTGTCGCGCGAGGAACTGCTGGCCTCGGTCGAGGTCGTGGGCAAGGAGCACCTCGATCGCGGTCTCGAGCGCGGCCGCGGCGTCATCCTGGCGTCCACCCATCTGGGCAACTGGGAGCTGGCGGCGGTCATGGTCGCGCAGTGGGGTTACGCCCTGCACGCCGTCGCGGGCGTGCAGTTGTCGCGCTGGCTCTCGGGCGCGGTGCGCGAGACCAAGACCGAGCTCTCCATCACCACCATCGCGCCCGAGGACGGGTTCCGGAAGATCGTGCGCGCGCTCGACCACAACGACCCGGTCGCGCTCATGGTGGACGGCAACCTCTACACGCACGGCGCACAGGTCGAGTGGTTCGGGCGCACGACGCCCTTCCCCGCCGGCCCCGGCGTGCTGGCGCAGCGCACCGGCGCTCTTCTCATGTGCGGCTACTGCGTGCGCACCTCGCCGGGGCGCTTCCGCCTCGTGATCGAGCCGCCGATCGACCCGGCCGCGTACGCGACCACCGCCGAACTGCATCAGGCCGTGGCCGCCACCGCCGAGCGCCACATCCGCGAGCACCTCGGGCAGTGGTGCATCTTCCGACCGCTGTGGGATGAGCCCGCGACCGATCCCGCCGCGCAGCCCATCGGTGTCGAACGCGGAGCGGACGCGTGAGGATCGGGATCGTCTCGCAGTCCTACTACCCCCGCTACGGCGGTGTCACCGAGCACGTGCACGCGCTCGCCCACGAGCTGCGTCAGCGCGGCCACGAGGTGACCATCATCACCAGCTTCTTCCGCCGCGGCGAGAAGGGGTTCAAGGACGGCGTACTGCGGATCGGTTGGAACATCCTGGTGCCGTTCAACCGCGCGTTCGTGGACTTCGCGATCGGGTTCTCGCTCAAGCGTCGCCTGCGCAAGGCGATCCGCGACCTCGATCTCGACGTCGTGCACATCCACTGCCCCACCGCGCCCACGCTGCCCATCTTCGCGGTCCAGGTCTCGGACCGTCCCACCGTGGGCACGTTCCACTCCACGGGGGGTCGCACCGCGCTGCAGGACCTGTTCCGCCCCATGGTCGTGGGCGCCATGGAGCGACTCGACGCGCGCATCGCCGTGTCGTCCACCGCGCTCGCCACCGCGCAGCTCTATCATCAGGGTCCGTACCACGTGATCCCGAACGGCGTGGACGTGGAGCGCTTCCATCCTCTGGTGCCGCCGTTCGCCGAGTGGCGCGACCCCAACTTCACGAACATCCTGTTCGTGGGCCGACTCGACCCGCGCAAGGGCGTGCAGGACCTCATCGCCGCCATGCCCGAGGTGGTGCAGCGCACCGACGGCCGCGCGCGCCTGCTGGTCGTGGGCGACTCGTACCTGCGCCCGCAGATCATGGCCGGCGTGCCGTCGTCGGTTCGCGAGCACATCCACTTCCTCGGCCACGTGCCGAGCGCCGACCTGCCGCGCTGGTACGCGACCGGCGACATCTTCTGCTCGCCCGCCACCGGCAACGAGAGCTTCGGCATCGTGCTGGTCGAGGCCATGGCCGCGGGGCGCGCGGTCGTGTGCTCGGACATCCCGGGCTATCGCACCGTGGTGACCCCGAACCGCGACGCCGTCACGTTCCCGCCGGGCGACGTGCCCGCGCTGGCGCGCGCGCTCTCGCAGTTGGTCGAGGACCCCGCCCGTCGTGGCCGGGTCGCCGAGGCCGGGCGCCAGCGCGCGCTCGAGTTCTCGTGGCCGAGCGTGGTGGACCGCATCGAGCAGGTCTATAGCGAGGCGGCCGGCCGTCGCGCCACCACGGCCTCGCGCACCTCGGCGGCCTGAGGGCCCATGCCCGGTCCCACCGGCGCGTCCCGTCCCCGCCCGCTGCTCCTGCAGCGCGACTTCGCCGCACTGTGGTGGGGCCAGCTCATCTCGCTGTGGGGCGACCGCATCAACTACCTCGCACTCAACGGCCTCGTGCAGGAGCACACCGCGGGCTATCGCGACCCGGGCCACTCCTCGCTCATGCTCACGTTGCACGGCACCATGTCGGTGCTGCCCGTGCTCATGTTCTCGCCGTTCGTGGGCCCTTGGGTGGACCGCTGGAACCTGCGCTCGGTGCTCATCGTCTCCGACCTGCTGCGCGCGCTGCTCGTGCTCGCGATCCCGATCGTGTACGCCGCCACGCACCACGCCGGGCCCGTCTGGACGCTGGTGTTCCTCATGTTCACCTGCAACGTGTTCTTCCTGCCCGCGAAGAGCGCGATGACGCCCGAACTCGTGCCCCCCGACCAGCTGCTCACCGCGAACACGCTGCTCGCCATCGCGGGCGTGGCCGGGACCGTGCTGGGGTTCGCCATGGGCGGCTGGATCGTGGACCACTGGGGCTGGCAGGTCGCGCTCACCATGGATGCGATCACCTACGGGGCCTCGGTCGTCTCGCTCGCGCTCATCCGCTACCGGCAGCGTCCGCGCGCCGCGCATGAGGTCACGCTGGGCGGGTACTGGAAGGAGATCGTCGAGGGTCTCTCGGTCGTGCGCCGCTCGGCCGCGGTGCGGCTGTCGCTCATCGCCCTGGGAGCGCTCTGGTTGTGCGGTGGGTTCGTGCAGGTCGCGGGCATCCAGCACATCCAGCGCGCCGCGAGCATCCCGGGCGCCGAGCGCATCGCCGGACTCGGGGGCGCACTCGGACTGGGCGCGGCGATCGGCACGTGGTGGACGAACACGCGCGGGCGCACCATCCCGCGCGCGTGGCTGCTCGGACTGGGGCTGGTGCTGGCCGGCGGCTTCCTCGCCTGCCTCGCGGTGTCCACGCGCTACGCGGTGTTCGCCGTCGCCTGCCTGCTCATCGGAGCGTGCGTCGCCCCGGCCTTCGCGCTCACCGAGACGCTCGTGCAGGAGGGCACCGACCTGCGCCAGCGCGGGCGCGTGTTCAGCCTGCGCGACTTCACCATGCGCTCGCTGCTGTTGGTGTCCATGGCGCTCGCGACCCTGCTGACCCCGCGCGTGGGCACCACCGCCACGGCCTATCACGATCCCTTCGTGCTGTTTGCCTTCCTGGCCGGCGTCACGAAGAAGATCGGCTTTGCCGCCGGCGTGCTGATCCTGGCGCTGGTCGCCAAGCAGGAGCTCGTCCTGCCGCTGCTCGGCTTCGTGTTC
>JBEGJG010000257.1:0-3426 GCA_041184705.1 Candidatus Eiseniibacteriota bacterium | reverse complement strand
CCGTTCGTGGCCCGTCCCGGAGCCGGTCGAAGATCGACATCTTCGCGGCGACGTGGATGGCCTGACTCACCATGAAGCCCCAGACGAGCCGCATGACCGGAGGGACCAAGGACTCGCTGCCGCGCGCCTCATCGGGAACCATCGTCCAGCCCTCCGTCGGTCGTTGGAGTCGACATCAAGCTCACCCTGCTACGAACGGGCGTGACCGAAAGCCTCTCGCAGGAAAGATCAAGCGATCGAGCGCTGGCAGCCGTGAGAGGGATCACCCGGCACAGGGCCGAATGGCCTCGCGAGGGTCGCCACCGGGTGGACGCGAACGGTTCGCGGCCTACTCGACTCGCTCGAGGGTCGTGATCGCCACCACATCCCGATCACCATCCAGTGGTTTGAACGGCAGCGACTTCCAGACCAGAGTCTTACCCGTTACCTGCATCTCAGCCCTGCGCTCGGTGCCGGTCCAGGACTGGTTCCACGACGACTCGTAGCGGAGGAACACCGCATCGCCTTCGACGCGGAACGACCCGCTGCCGAAGGCCAGGGTGTTGTAGAGGGCGCCGCGTTCGGCATCGTCCGGCACCGGCCCTGCGGGAGCCTTCCGGCCGTCGCTGACCCAACCCCAGAGGAATCGGCCGCCGCGTGTGAAGACCGCATGGCCGACGGGCTTCTCCCCGAACGTGTTCCGGGTGGCCCCCGTTTCGACCTCCCTCACCACGAGGCTCGTCACCTTCCAGACTCCGGCGAGCTGCGTCTTCGTGGATCCTTTGGCCGCCGCGGGATTCGGCAGGAGCAGGAGAACGCCGATCGCGAGGACGGAGCCGAACAACCGCGCATGCATCGTCATGGGAGCCTCCAATTGGCATTCGCTCGGACCGACCGCATGGGCATGACGCTCGGTGTCCGGGGCGGCACGAACCGCCATCCGCGACACGCTATGGCCGGGATACCTCTCCGGGCAAGCGGACGCCGACCGGCATGACCGCTCCGCTGCGCACGAGGCCCGGTTCCATGGGGAGGAGCACCCGTGCGCGAGGGTGCCCCACTCCGGCCCGTGGACCGTGACCCTCCCCACCGCAACGGGCGGGGCCGGAAAGGCGACGGCGCCCGCCGACTCCAGGAGTCGGCGGACGCCGTCACGACATGCGGAAGCCGACGCCTACAGCGTGCGGGCCAGCTCCTCGATCTTGAACGACTCCAGACGGTCGCCCTCCTGCAGGTCCGAGAACCCGTCCAGGGTGACACCGCACTCGAAGCCCTTCTCGACCTCCTTCGCGTCGTCCTTGAAGCGCTTGAGCGCCTCGACGCGACCGGTCCACAGCGTCTCGTCGCCACGCAGCACGCGGATCTTCTCGCCACGCACCATCTTGCCCGTCGCGACCATGCAGCCGGCCACGATGACGCCCTTCGAGAGGCGGAACACCTGCCGCACCTCGGCCGTGCCGATGATGACCTCCTTCAGCTCCGGCTTGAGCATGCCCTCGAGGGCGAGCTTCACGTCCTCCTGGGCCTTGTAGATGATGTCGTACAGACGGATCTCGACCTTCTCGCGCTCCGCCAGCTCGCGCACACGCGCGTCCGGACGGACGTGGAAGCCCACGATGATCGCACCCGAGGCCGCCGCGAGCAGCACGTCGGACTCGGTGATCTGACCGACCGCGGAACGGATGACGCGCACCGCGACCTCGCTCGTCGAGAGCTTCTGCAGCGACTCGCTGAGCGCCTCGACCGAGCCGTCCACGTCGCCCTTGATGAGCATCTTGAGCTCGTTCGGGCCGCCCTTGCCGAGGTTGTCGTGGAAGCTCGTGAGCGTGATCGACTTGGTCGAACGCTGCTCGTGCTCGCGGTGCATGGCCGCACGCTTGCCCGCGACCTCGCGGGCCTCGCGCTCGGTGGCCGGGGACACGAACAGGTCGCCGGCCGACGGGGTGCCGTTCCAGCCCACCACCTCGACCGGGGTCGAGGGCGGGGCCTCCTTCACCGTGTGGCGACGCTCGTCGTACATGGCGCGCACGCGGCCGTACACCTGTCCGGCCACGAACGGGTCGCCGACGCGCAGCGTGCCGCTCTGCACGAGCACCGACGCGACGACGCCGCGCCCCTGCTCGACACGCGCCTCCACCACCACGCCCTTGGCGCGGCGATCGGGGTCGGCCTTGAGCTCGAGCACGTCCGAGGTGAGGACGATCATCTCGAGCAGCTGGTCCATGTTGAGACCCTTCTTCGCCGAGATCTCGACCGACGCGTACTTGCCACCGAACTGCTCGACCACGACGCCGTGGCCCGCGAGCTCGGTGCGGATGCGGTTCGGATCCGCGGTGGGAAGGTCCACCTTGTTGATCGCGACCACGATGGGCACGTTGGCGGCCTTGGCGTGGTCGATGGCCTCGATCGTCTGCGGCATGACGCGGTCGTCCGCCGCGACCACGAGCACGACCAGGTCGGTGACCTGGGCGCCGCGCGCACGCATGGCGGTGAACGCCTCGTGACCGGGCGTGTCGAGGAACGTGATCTTCTGACCCGAGGACAGCGTCACCTCGTAGGCGCCGATGTGCTGCGTGATGCCGCCCGACTCACCGGCGACCACGTTGGTGCGGCGCACGTAGTCGAGCAGCGAGGTCTTGCCGTGGTCGACGTGACCCATGACGGTCACGACCGGGGCACGCGGCCGCAGCTTCTCGGCCGGGATGACCTCCTCCTCCTCGGCGACCTCCTCCTCGAACTCGGAGATGAACTCGACCTCGTACCCGAACTCGTCGGCGATCGCCCCGATCGCATCGCGATCGAGACGCTTGTTGATGGTGGCCATGAGGCCCATGCCCATGCACGCCGTGATGACCTCCTGCGGGCGCACCTCCATCATGTTCGCGAGTTCCGCGACCGTGATGAATTCGGGCGCACGCAGCTTCTTGACCTCCTCGACCGGCGCCGTGGGATCGTCCTTGTCGCGCTTGCGACGGCGCGTCTGGGTGCTGTCCAGGCTGGCGAGGGTCTTGCGGACGTTCTCCGCGGTCACCTTCTCGTCGAACTTCGGGCCCTTCTTCTTGCCGCGGTCACGACGGCCTCGCCCCGGACCGGAGCTGGGCGCACCGGCACCGGCGCCGCCACCGGGACCACCACCGAAGCCCGGACGGCCACCGCCACCGGGCGCACCGAAACCACCCGAGGTCGGACGATTGCCGAAGCCACCGGGACGCGGGCCACCCGGGCCACCGAAGCCGCCGGGGCGCGGGCCGCCAGGACCGCCGAAACCACCGGGGCGCGGGCCACCCGGACCACCGGGGCGCGCACCGAAACCCGGGCGCGCGGCCGGCGGACCGGTCGGACGCGGGGTGGTGGGCGGAAGCCCGGGGACCGGCGGACGATAGACGACCGCGAGCCCGGCGCCCACTTCTTCATCTTCAGCGACGACCCGGCCGCGGCAGCGGCCGA
>JBEGJG010000256.1:0-3771 GCA_041184705.1 Candidatus Eiseniibacteriota bacterium | reverse complement strand
CCCGACCCGTCGGCCCCGCGCGCGGCGCACGCGGTGGTCCTGTTCACGCGCCCGCGTTCGCATCGCAATCGCATGTGGGTCGAGGCCGCGCGTCGGCTGTCCGTGCAGGGCTTCGGTGCCTACCGCTTCGACTACCACGGGGCGGGCGACTCCGAGGGCGTGACCGCGTTCCTCGATCCCAACCAGCCGTATCGCGACGACACCGACGCCGTGCTCGCCATGCTGCGCGAGCGCCACGGGTACGAGCGGTTCCTCGTGGTGTGGTGTTCTTCGCCGCTCCCGTCATGGAGCTGGACACGCTCGTGAAGGCGCACGCCGATCGCAAGGACTGGCGCCATCTCGTGCGCGCGCTCGGCAATCCCGAGAACTGGCGCACGCTGGGCGACCCCGAACGCTGGCGCTACATGGCCACGGTTGTGAGCCGCGTGGCCCGCGGTGGGGCCCGCAACGGGGCCCGCAACGACACCCCGCTCGCGGACAGCTTCGTGGAGCATTTCCGTGCGCTGGTGCGGTCACGCGCCCGGGCGCTGTTCGTGTACGGCGAGGCCGATGCGGAGTACGCTTCGTTCAAGGTCGCGCTGGAGACGGTGTTCCCGCGCCTGTCGGCCGCCGAGCGCGAGCGGCTCGAGGTCGAGTTGTGGCCCGGCGACGTGCACGGCTTCCTCAACATCCCGCTGCAGCGACGCGCGCTCGAACGCACGCTCGACTGGCTGTATCGCTTCCATCCGCAGGCCCCGGCGGCTCCCGCCCCGGGTGCCGGGGGTTCGTGATCCATGGACTTCGAACTCACCGCCGAGCAGCAGGAGTTGCGCGACGCCGTGCGCGCGTTCGCCCGCGAGGAGCTGAACCACGACCTCGAGGCGCGTGACGAGTCCGGGGCGTTCCCGCGTGCGGAGTGGCGCAAGTGCGCCGAGTTCGGCGTGCTCGGGCTGCCCGTGCCGACCGAGTACGGCGGACAGGCGCAGGACCTCGTCACGACCACGATCGCCATGGAGGCGCTCGGCTGGGGTTGCCGCGACAACGGCCTCGTGTTCTCGCTCAACGCGCAGATGTGGGCGGTGCAGATGCCGCTCGTGCACTACGGCAGCGAGGAGCAGAAGCGCGCGTGGCTCCCGGGCCTGGTGAACGGTTCCATCGTGGGGGCGCACGCCATCACCGAGCCCAACGCCGGATCCGACGTGTTCTCGCTCACCACCCGCGCCGAGCGGCGCGACGGCGGTTACGTGCTGAACGGACAGAAGACGTTCGCCACCAACGCCCCGGTCGCCGACCTCGCGCTGGCGTTCGCCTATCTGCAGCGCGAAGGGCAGAAGCCCGCGCTGACCGCGTTCCTCGTGCCGCGCGACACGCCCGGCGTGACGTTCGGCAAGCCCATCCCCAAGATGGGGCTGCGCACCTCGCCCATGGGCGAGGTGGTGTTCGAGGACTGCTTCGTGCCGGAGTCGGCGCGGCTCGGGCCCGAGGGCGCGGGCATGCGCATCTTCAACTCGGCCATGGAGTGGGAGCGCGCCTGCATCTTCGCCGGCCACCTCGGGGCCATGGAGCGCCTGCTCGACGACTGCATCGCCTACGCCCGCAAGCGTCGCCAGTTCGGGCAGCCCATCGCCAAGTTCGAGTCGGTGGCCGACTCCATCGCCGACATGAAGGTGGCGATCGAGGCCGGTCGCTGGCTGCTCTACAAGGTGGGTTGGCTGGCGGGCAAGGGCAAGAACGCGGTGCTCGAGGCCGCCATGGCCAAGCTGTTCGTGAGCGAGATGCACAAGAAGGCCGCGCTCGACGCGCTGCAGTTGCACGGCGGCTACGGCTACATGAAGGAGTACCCGATCGAGCGCGAGGTCCGGAACGCGCTCGCGGGCACGCTGTACTCCGGCACCAGCGAGATCCAGCGCCGCATCATCGCGCGCTGCCTCGGACTCTAGGGGAACTCCATGGACCGTCTGCTCCCGCGTCTCGTCACCCAGGCCGCGCAGCGCAATCCCGGCGCGCCGGCCGTCGTCATGGATGGCGTCACGCTCGACTACGGCACGCTGGAGGCCCGTTCGAACCGCTTCGCCCGCTCGCTCGTCGCGCACGGTGTGCGTCGGGGCGATCGCGTCGCGCTGTGGCTGCCCAAGTCGCCCGACGCGATCGTGGCGCTGTACGGCATCATGAAGGCCGGCGCGGCCTACGTGCCGGTGGATCCGGCCGCCCCCGCGCCGCGCCTGGCGTACATCGCCCGCGATTGCGAGGTGGCGGGGTTGGTGACGACGCGCGATCGCGCGGCCGCACTGGACGAGGCGTTCGCCGGCCGCGCCCCCATGCGCGCGTTGTGGTTCGCCGACCTCGACGACTCGCGCGCCGAGACGCCGCGCGTGGCGGGCCTGCCCGGCGTGCCGTGGGCCGCACTCGCCGCCGAGGAGGCGCACACCTTCCGTTCGCCGGCGCTCGAGGACGACCTCGCCTACATCCTGTACACGAGTGGCAGCACGGGCGAGCCCAAGGGCGTCATGCTGTCGCACCGCAACTGCCGTGTGTTCACCGACTGGGCGGCCGAGAGCTACGCGCTCACGCCCGCCGATCGCGTGGCGAACCAGGCGCCGTTCCACTTCGACCTCTCGACCTTCGACCTGTACGCCACCGCGTACGCCGGGGCCGCGGTGTACCCGGTGAGCCCGCGTATCGCCTCGTTCCCGTCGGCGGTCGCGATGCGGTGGGCGCAGGACCGTCTGAGCGTGTGGTACTGCACGCCCAGTTCGCTCGTGCTCATGATGACGCGCGGCGGGCTCGAGAAGCACGACCTCTCGGCGTTGCGCGTGCTGTTGTTCGCGGGCGAGGTGTTCCCGAACAAGTACCTGCGCCAGCTCATGGCGCTGGCGCCCCATGCGCGATTCGCCAACCTGTACGGGCCCACCGAGACGAACGTCTGCACGTGGTACGACGTGCCCGAGCCGCCGGCCGACGACGCCGCGCTGCCGATCGGGCGCGCCTGCCCGTTCGACGAGGCGCTGGTGCTCGACGAGTCGTTGCGGCGCGTGCCGAAGGGCGGTGTGGGCGAACTGTGGATCCGAGGCGCCTCGGTCATGCAGGGCTACTGGGGGCGTCCCGAGAGGTCCGCACTCGTGCTGCAGACCGTCGAGGTGGAACCCGGTCTGCACGACCGCGCCTACCGCACGGGCGACCTCGTGCGCGAGCGCGCCGACGGCAACCTGGAGTTCCTGGGTCGTCGCGATCATCAGGTGAAGACCCGCGGTTACCGCGTCGAGTTGGGGGAGATCGAGACGCGGTTGGCGGCCCACCCGGCCGTGGACGAGGTCGTGGTGGTGGCGGTGCCCGACGAGGAGGTCACCAACCGACTGCGTGCGGTCGTGGTGGTGAAGCCCGACGCGGTCGTGGGCGCCGACGAACTCAAGCAGCACTGTGCCGCGACGCTGCCGCGGTATATGGTCCCGGAGGCCGTGGAGTTCCGCGGCAGCCTGCCCCGCACGAGCAGCGGCAAGGTGGACCGCCGTGCGCTCGCCGAAGCCGATCCCACGAAGGAAGCGCGATGAATCTGACCCCGACCGAAGCCGCCGTCCGCCAGTTCCTCGTCGAGGACGTGTTCTACGATCAGGACCTCAAGGACCTCGGCCCCGACGACTCGCTGCTCGAGAAGGGCCTGCTCGACTCGATGTCCATCCTGAAGACGGTGACCTTCTGCGAGGAGCAGTTCGGCGTCACGATCCCCGACGAGGACGTGCTGCCCGACCACTTCGAGAGCGTCCGCGCCATCGCCCGCCTCGTGGAGCGCGTGCG
>JBEGJG010000255.1:0-3843 GCA_041184705.1 Candidatus Eiseniibacteriota bacterium | reverse complement strand
GCACCGCTCAACCCGAACTCCTCGTTGGCGAACAGCACCACGCGCACGGTGCGGCGCGGACGCAACGGAGCCTGCGCGATGAGCCGCGCGGCCCCGGTCATGATGCAGACGCCCGCACCGTCGTCGTGCGCACCGGTGCCCAGGTCCCACGAGTCGAGGTGCGCCCCCAGCACCACCACCTCGTTGGGTCGCTCGCGGCCCGGGATCTCACCGATCACGTTCGCCGACCACGTGCTGTCGGCCCACCGCGACGAGTCGCGAAGGCGCAGGCGGACCGAGGCCCCCGAGGCGAGTTGCTCGCCGAGCAGATCGGCGTCGGGGTTCGAGAGCGCGAGCGCGGGGATGCGCGGCACGCCGGGCTCGTAGCGCATCGCACCGGTGTGCGCGACGCGATCGTCGTCGGTCCCGATCGAGCGGATGACGACCGCGACCGCGCCGCGACGTGCGGCCTCGACCGCCCCCCGGGTGCGCCCGGCCACCGCGGGGCCGTAGCCCGAGGCGTCCGCACTGCGCTGCATGCGGCGCTGCACGAACACGATGCGTCCCGCGAATCGCGTGCTGTCCCCGCGCATGAGTTCGTCGAGGTCACGCACGCCCACCACCTCGGCCTCGATCCCGCCCTCGGGCGTGGCCACGCTGCCGCCGAGCGCCTCGGCGACGAGTCGCTGCGGCCACGGCGACACGGTCTCCACGCGACACTCGCCGCGCACCCAACGCGGCACGCGCACGGGTTCGGTGCGCACCGCGCTGAAGCCCAGCCCGCGCAGCGTCGCGACCGCCCACGCCACCGCGGCCGAGTCGCCGGGGCTGCCCGCGAATCGTGGCCCGACTCGACTCGTCAGCGAGCGCAGCAGTTCGTACGCCGTGTCGTCCTCGAGCGCACGCTCACGCAACACGCGCGCATGGTCGAGCTGCGCGGTCGTGAACGGTGACGCGGCGGGCAGACCCGACGACGGACCGGCGGCGACCGCGGGCAGGGCCGCGAAGAGCAGGAGCGACAGGAGCAGGGAACGACGCATCGGTCCTCCGGGGGTGGGACCGCGGCGGCGCGCACCGCGTGCGCCGCCGGGGTGTCTCAGGACTCGCCGCGCGCGCGCCGTTCGGCCTCCTCGCGGGCGCGGCGGAACGCGAGCTGCATGGGCGAGGGACCTTCCTCCACGACGGTCGGGCGCGGTGCGACCGGCTCGTCGTCCGGCTCCTCGGTGCGGCGCATGCGCGAGGGCGGCGGGGCGTCCGCGGCGGCCTCGCGCATGGACAAGGACACGCGACGGCGCTCGGGCTCGACCGCGAGCACCACCGCCTCGACCGCCTGCCCGGGCGAGACCACCTCACGCGGGTGCGTGATGCGGCGCGACGAGAGATGCGAGACGTGCACGAGACCGTCCACGCCCGGCGCGAGGTTCACGAACGCGCCGAAGTCGGCGAGTCGCACCACCACACCCGAGACGCGCGCCCCCGGCGGGAACGCACGCACCGCGTCGTGCCACGGATCGGGGGCCGCCGCCTTGAGGCTCAACGCGACCCGTGCACGACCGTCGCGCCCCGGCTCGACCTTGAGCACACGCACCTGCACGCGATCGCCGACCGCGACCACCTCGCGGGGATGCGCGACGCGCGCGTGCGAGACCTCCGAGACGTGCACGAGACCGTCGAGACCGCCCAGGTCCACGAACGCACCGAAGGGTTCGAGTCGCGTCACCGTCCCCTCGAGGTCCTGACCGGGTGCGAGGGTCGCGAGTCGCGCCTCCGCCGCGGCCGCCTGCTCGCGCTGCAGCCACTTGCGCCGCGAGACCACGACGTTGCGCCGCGCCTCGTCCACCTCGGTGACGAGGAACTCCAGCGTGCGGCCCACGAACGTCGAGGCGTCCTCGACGAAGCCCGCATCCACCTGCGAGAGGGGGCAGAACGCACGCACACCGTCCACGTCCACGGCGAGCCCACCGGTGTTCAGCGCCGTGACGCGACCGCGCACCGCGAGCCCGGCCTCGCGCGCCTGACGGATGGCATCGAGCGAGACGCGTCCCCGCCCGCTGGGACGAGCGATGCGGGACAGAACCGGGGACTCCCCCATCTCGACGATGGCGAGGTCGAGCACCTGCCCCAACTCGACGGTGAGCGTCCCGTCGTCGCGGCGGAACTCCCGGGCATCGGCCACGGCCTCGCTCCGCCCCCCGACGTCGAGCAGCAGGCTGTCCCCCGAGACGGAGACCACCCGGGCCTGCACGCGGGATCCCACCCGGAGCTCGGAGCCGGGGTCCCGTCGGCCGGCAGGGTTCGGGGATGCGGCTCGGGGGTTCGGGCGGGTCCGCTCGAAGTCCTCGAGCATGGCCCCGAACTCGGCGGCAGCGGCGGCATCATGAAGATCGTCATCATCGGGCGGGAGGATACGGTCGCGGGTCATGGGTACATCCTGCGGCACGGGCCCCGGTTCGGGGAAGGCACCGGTCGGGTGGAGGGGGGTCAGGAGTCGCAGTGGTCGGGAAGCCGCCCAGTTACTGAACAAAGGGATGGGGCCACTTCGAGATCCGCGGCTCGGCGGCGGCGCTGAGTTGCATCCCGTTATTGAGAAAGGCGTTGCTAGGGCATTCCCTCGCGGAATAAGGACCACTTCCTGACGAATTCGCTTCCCTCTCCCCGCGTGCACTGGTACTTTCATCCTGTATCTGTGCACATCTTGGTCTGACAGCGGGCCTACGGCCCCCCCCCTAGTCAGCCGGTTGTGCCCGGTTCGAAGGGCTGGATCCCCCCGGATCCGGCATACATCCAGGATGACGACCCGTTCCGGGAACACCCTGTTCGACGTTTCTCTTCAGGAGGGATGCTCAATGAAGCGTTTCGCTACTCTCTTCGCCGGCCTCGCCGTGCTGGCCCTCGCGGCCACCACCGCGTCGGCCGCGCTGCGTTCGCCGCAGATCACCGTTCTCGGCGGCGGCCTTCAGGGCTACCTGAACACGGCGGACGGCGGGATCAACGCCGCGTCGGATCAGAACGCCGCGCAGAGCTGGGCCGCGACGGTCTCGAACAACTCGACCTTCACGATCCAGGTCGAGCTGTCGGGCAACGCCGCCAGCAACGCGCTCGGTCTCTACAACGCCGGCGCCGCTTCGCCGTCGCTGTACCAGGTGTTCCCGGGTGCGGCCACGACCGGCTGGTTCGCGGTCGCGTCGTTCCGCAACTCGCCGACCCGCGTCGTCGTGAACCTGTTCGACGACACGGCGGCGCTCCAGGGCACGACCACCTACCTGGGTGCCGATCGCAACAACTTCGGCTTCTACATCAACGGCACGGCCGGCACGTACTACACGCAGGATTCGCGCAACTCGGGCAACGCGCAGGCGCTGACCTACGCGGGCACCGGCCTGAACGCCGGCCAGTGGTTCCTCTGCTTCGAGGAGCAGATCGGTGGCGATCAGGATTACGACGATGCGATCCTGTTCCTCGAGTCCGATTACGACGATGCGATCCTGTTCCTCGAGTCCGTGAACCCGACGCCGGTCTCGAAGTCGAGCTGGGGCTCGCTGAAGGCGCGCTTCCGCTGATCCGACGTTCCACCGCGAACCCGGTGCCGAGTCCTCTCGGCGCCGGGTTTCGTGTTTCAGGGGGGACGGGATGCGCCCCCCCGACTCTGTGTCCATGAGGAACCGCCGCCGGGCCGCACCGCGTCATCGAGGACCGGGGCCGAGCAACCGGGATGCGTGGGCACCGCCGGTGCCCGATCTTGAGCTCATGCGCCCGCGAACCGAGGGCGTCGCCCACCCGCGGGCGAAGACCTAACGCTTCGCGTCGTCCCGGGGAGCCGGACGGTCCAGCGTGACGTCGTCCCATGACGCCGGGTCGTCGAGC
>JBEGJG010000254.1:0-3521 GCA_041184705.1 Candidatus Eiseniibacteriota bacterium | reverse complement strand
GACGACGGCACCGTCGGCGAGACCCGCTACCTCACCGGCACCGACGGCATACAGGAGTGCCTGCGCGCACTGGGAGTGCCCGTCCCCGAGGACTGCTGAGCGGTTCTGCCATGTACCCATAGGGGCACCCGGGAGCCCGGCCTGTACCTAGTGGTCCGCCTCGAGTTCGCGTCGTACACGACGGCGAGTGGGTACCCCTTCGGGTATGGAACTGCAAAGAAGGCTCCTGCAACGTCCTCGGGTGCGCACCAACGCGATCGTGGATTGGGACTCGGTGTCGCCCCAGGAGTGGGAACGGCCATTGCTTCCTCGGTCATGACGACCCTACGTCTGCGGAATCGCCCCCACTCCTCGTGGGGCTCCGCACCCCATTCCCACTGAGGATGCGATGAGCCTCTCACGTCCCTCCCGCCCGATGCTGGGAGTCACCCTCCTGCTCGGTCTGGCCTGCATGCCGTTCGAACGGGCGCACGCGCAGACCAACGTGCGCGCCTGGAGCGCCGCCGGGCAAGTATTCGTCGTGTGGCAGGTGGACGCGACCACCCCGCTCACCTACGACGTGTACCGTTCTCCCTCGCCCATCACCTCCATCGCGCAAGGCACCCTCGCCGGGCGCGTGTTCGAGCCCGAGTGGACGGGATCGCGACTCAAGCTGGTCTCGCCCACCGCGCGCTGGCGAGTCCCCACGGCAGCGGGTGGCACGTACACGCTCGCCGCGAACGAGGGGCTCTTCGTCTTCACGCCGCGTGCGAACACCACCGAGTACTTCTCGGTCGTGCGTGGCGAGAACACCGCCGTCGCGACCTCCAACCGGACCGCGGCCGCGGTACCCGTGAACTACGATCCGGTCACGCAGCCGGTCTCCTGCCATCTTCAACTCGAGGGCCGCACCCCGCTCGACTATCCGTTCAGGACCTACGCCATGTGGGTGGATGGGCGCGACGATCCCGCCGACGCGCGCCCCGATCTCCCGGTCATGGCGAACAGCGCGAAGAACGGTGCACCGCACGTCTTCACGGTCTTCGAGCCCATCACCGGTCTGCCGGCTGGACCCTACCCCGCGGTCGTCTGTCTGCACGGCGGCGGAAACCTGGGGAGCCACTGGTCGTGGGCCCCCGAGTCGTTCCATTACGCCAACGATGATGCCACGCCACTAAACGGCATCACCGTCGCCATGGACGATCGTCTGTACATCTCCACTGCCGACGTGGTGAACCTCGATCGTACCACGAACTGGTTCGGTTGGTGGCCCGGCATGAACCCCATCTCCAACGTCACACCACCGAGCACGGCAGTCGTCGTGCCCTACACGCTGCGACGCCTGCTCTGGACGATCGACTGGCTGCAGACCCGTTCGCCTTATGCGATCGACCCGTCACGAACGGCGGTCATGGGTAACTCGATGGGGGGAGCAGGCACTCTGCTACTCAGCCGTTTCCGCCCGGGTCGCTTCAGCACGGCCACCGCGTTCGTGCCACGGCACTACACTCCCGAGACCGGCCAGCGGCTGTTCGGGACGCCCGCGCAGAACCTCCGCACGACCGAGTTCGGACCGGACGGAACGATTCTGCGCGTCAACGACTTCTTCGACCCCGTGGCGCGACTCGATCCGTCCCAGCGCGACTTCTGCCTCACACGCATCTTCCGCGGCCGTCGCGACGAGAGTGTGGAATGGGGCCCGCTCACACTGCAACTGTTCCAGGACATGAGTGCCGCGCGCTGGGGTACGCATCTCTACTGGGACAATCGCGACCACACCGCGTCGGACTGGGTGACCGACTCCCCCTCGATCCCCGGCGTGGACATCGGGGAGTGGGTGTCACCGGTGCGCACGAGGCGCTCGAGCGCGCCGTACCAGGCCCGCTACCGCGCCGATCGCTCGTACCCGGGGTTCTTCGACGACGACCAGGACCTCGCGACGTCCGGTCGGCAACCCACCCTGGGGAACGGCTCGCCGGACGACGGCACCCCGTGGGGCACCTGGGGTGGCTACTTCGACTGGGAGCCTGAATCCATACTCGACTCGCCGAACGGCTGGGCGTGCACGCTGTTCCTCGTGGGCCAGTCCGAGACGAGCGTGGACAACTTCCCCGGGGACTCGGCGTCCGTGTCGCTGACACTTCGCAGACCACAGGCCTTCCACCCCGCTGCTGGGGTCCCACTGCGTTGGAACCTCCAGCGTCTGAGCGACGGAGCGATCCTGCAGAGCGGGACGACGCAACCCGAGTTGGACGGTCTGGTCGTGATCTCGGGTCTCACGCTTTACAAGGCCCCCACGCGCTGCCGGCTCTACATCACGCTCGAGTCGTTCGTGGACGTGCCTCCCGGAACCGACGTCGGCTATTCGCCTTCCGGGCGCATCCTCACGTCATCCCCGAACCCGCTCCGGTCGGGAACGACGATCGCATTCCACATGCCGCGCGCCACCGCAGCGAACCTCGTGGTCCTCGACTGTGCGGGACGCGTGGTGAGAACTCTGCTTGACGGCGCCACCGAGGCTGGACGGCACGCCGTCGAATGGGACGCCCGCGACGAGCGCGGCGCCCCCGTCGCTCCGGGCGTCTATCTGGTGCGCATGACGACAGACGGGGCCGTCCACAGCCGTAGGGTGGCCGTCATCCGCTGAGCCCAATACTTTGCGGTCGCGCAACTGGGCCCCGCCGTCGAACCCTCGGCCCCGCTAACGCCTCGACGCGGTGATGTCCACCGACATGCCGCACAGGCCCACCACCTGGCCCGACGCGTCCCGCACAGGGGACTTCACGGTCCAGTAGAGGCGCTCCTCGCCGGTGGCCTTCACCACGTCGCGCTCCTCGCGCTCCACCACCTTGCCGCTCGCCATCACCTCGGCATCGTTCACCTTGAGCGCGTCGGACTGCGCCAGGTCGAAGAAGTGGCTGTCGTCCTTGCCCACGATCTCCGCGGCCGAGCGTCCGAACAACCGCTGCACGTAGCGGTTCACGTACGTGTAGCGCCCCTCGCGGTCCTTCGCGTAAACGGCCACGTCGAGTGCGTCGAGGATGTCCTGCGCGTTCATCGTTGCTCCTCCGTTCCACGGGCCGTTCGGCCGATCGAGGACAGGGGGCGGACGCGCGCGGCGAGGCTCAGCCCGTCCAGCGCATGGTCCTCTCGTCCGGCACGCCCTCGAAGAACCGGTCGAGGATGCGACCATACACCGAGTCCGGCGGGGAGACGCGTGCGAAGAGCGTCGCGCACGACCTCAGTTTGAGGTCGTCGGGCGTACCGAGGATCGCGGTCGCGTCCTTCCCCTCCAAGGAGAGCAGCACATCGCAACACTCCACCAGTCGCGGGCCTAACAGCGGATGCCCGAGATACGCCCGCGCCTCGGCCAGTGACCGGATCGCGTAGTGACGCGACGCCTCGCTCGTCCCCAGTCCAGCGCACTGCGGGAACACGAACCACATCCAGTGCGTGCGTTTGCGGCCCGCGCGCAGTTCCGCGAGCACCGCGGCATGAACCGGGTCCTGCGCCAGCACGAAACGCTGCAGGTCGTGAGCGTC
>JBEGJG010000253.1:0-3849 GCA_041184705.1 Candidatus Eiseniibacteriota bacterium | reverse complement strand
CGGTGTACGTGGGTGGCGCTTTCACCATCATCGGCAGCGCCAACCGCAGCCGCATCGCCGCGCTCAGCCCCGTGACCGCTCTGGCGACCACGTGGAACCCGGGCGCGAACAACACGGTCCAGGCCCTCGCGTTGAGGGGCACGTTGCTCTACGCCGGCGGCGACTTCCTCAACATCGGCGGGCAGAGCCGCAGCCGCGCCGCCGCACTCAACACCACGACCGGACTGGCCACCTCGTGGAACCCCGTGGCGTTCGGCTCGGTGGGCGTGATCGCCCCGGGGCCGCTTGGCCGAGTGTTCGTGGGCGGCGCGTTCAACGGCATGGGTGGCATGGGTGGCGTGGCGCGTGCGAACGCCGCTGCGTTCAATGCCCGCACCGGCGCTCCGACCGCATGGGCGCCTGCGACCGACACCACGGTGCAGGCACTGGTCGTCACCCCCGATCGGGTCTACGCGGGCGGCCTCTTCACGCGCCTCAACGGTTCGCCCACCCCTGCGCTCGTCGCCGTGGACCGCGCCACCGGTGCTGCATTGCCCTGGAGCACGTCGCTCACCGGCAGCGTCGCAGCGCTCGCACTGCAAGGCGACCAACTCTTCGTGGGTGGCCTCTTCACCTCGCTCGGCGGGCAGCCGCGCGTGAACCTCGGCGCGGTGGACGTCGGGACCGGCCTGGCGAAGCCGTGGACGGCGGATGCGAGCGATCAGGTGTTCGCGCTCGAGGCCACGAACGGCGTCGTGCGCGTGGGCGGCAACTTCCTCACGCTGGGCGGGCTGTCACGTCCCTACCTGGGCGCGCTCGATGCCTCCACGGGCGCGGTCACCTCGTGGGCCCCGGCTCCCAACGCCCAGGTCCGCGCCATCGCGACGGTGTGCGACCAGGTCTACCTCGGCGGCTCGTTCACGAACATCGGCGGCACGCTGCGCAACCGACTGGCCTCGGTGAGTGCCACGACCGGTGCTCTGTTGCCGTGGAATCCCAACGCCAACGGTGCGGTGTTCGCGGTCGTTCCGCGGCCGGGTGCGGTGTACGTCGGTGGCGTCATGACGACGGTGGGCGGCGTCGCGCGCAACCGCGTCGCCTCGCTGGACCCGGCCACGGGCACGCCCAACGCGTGGAACCCCAACTCGAACGGTACGGTGCGTGCGGTGTCGGCCGATGCCGACCGCGTGTACATCGGCGGCCTGTTCTCGTCGGTCTCCGCCCAGCCGGCGGGTGGCTTCGCCGCGGTCTCGTCGGACCCCTCCGCGACCTGCACGCCGATCACGATCGGCCCCGCATCGCTCGAGCCGGCTTCGGCCGGTATCGCCTACACCCGGTCGTTGACGGCGAGTGGCGGTACGGCTCCGTATTGCTGGTCCCTGGCCTCGGGCACGTTGCCGAGCGGCATCGCGCTGGACCCGGCCACCGGCTCGCTCAGCGGCACGCCCTCGGGCACGGGCACCTCGTCCTTCACGATCCTCGTGCGTGATGCGCGGGGTTGCACCGGCACCACCGACTTCGCCCTCGAGGTGGCCGCTCCGCTCTCGCCGCAGGGCACGGTCCACGTGTCCACGAGCGGGCTGTGCTTGAACCCGGAGGTCACGACGGTCTCCGTGCCGTTCGTGCTGTCGCGCACCGACACGCTCTCGGCGCGGCGCGTCGTGGTGTCGTTCGCGATCGACACCACCCGTCTCGCGCTCGCCACGCCGGCCACGCCGGCCACCGACTTCACGCCCGGAGGCTGGGGCTCTGCGTTCCCGGGCCGCACGCTGACCGTGACCGACCTCGGCGCCGGCCACTTCTCGGTCGAGGTCTCGGTGGGTGCGGGTGCATGTGGTGTGAAAAGCAGCGACACGCTCTTCACCGTCGCGCTGGTCGCGAGAGGTCCCTCGGGCACGGCCGCGGTGACGCTGGCCTCAGCGACCGCCGACGGTTGCGACGGCACGAGTGGCGCATTGGCCACAGGCACCAACGGATCGATCGTCATCCCCGGCGTCACCGTGACCCTCTCGCCCGCGTCGCTATCCCCCGCGCTCGCGGGTGCACCGTACTCCGCGACCTTCGCGGCGACGGGTGCGACGGCTCCGCTCTCGTGGACGGTCGCCTCGGGCTCACTGCCGCCGGGGCTCACCCTGTCCGCGGGGGGTGTCCTCTCCGGCACCCCCACGCTGGGCGGCACGTTCGCCTTCTCGATCCGCGCGACCGAACCCGCCGGCTGTCGCACCACGATGGCCTGCACGCTCACGGTCGTCTGTCCCGACATCGCCCTCACCCCGGCACACCTGCCGGACGGTGCCGTGGGTCAGCCGTACGCGATGACCATCGGCTCCACCGGTGGCGTGGCACCCTTCACGTTCACGGTGGCTTCGGGAGAGTTGCCCACGGGCCTCGGTCTCGCCTCGAACGGAACCCTCTCGGGCACCCCGACCTCCGCCGGAACCTTCATCCTCACGATCTCGGTCACGGATGCCAATGGCTGTGCGGGCACGATCGACCACCTCGTCGACATCTACGCCAGCACGCCGCCTTCGACGATCCAGGCCTCCACCGGCGGACTCTCGCTCTCGAGTGCTCGCCCGGTGGTCTCGGTCCCGATCACGTACACGCGTGGCGATGCCGACAGTGCCCGCATGATCTCGGTCTCGTTCCAGACCGACCCCGCATGCCTCACCCTCGCGGGGCCGATCGCGACCGCGTTCCGACTGGGCGACTGGGCGCCCGACGGCACCGACCCTCTACTGCAGGTCACCGATGACGGTAATGGCGCCTGGACGGTGGACATCGCGCTCCTCAATGGCGCGTGCGGGATCACCACGGGGGGCACGCTGTTCACGGTGGATCTCGCATCGGCGGGGCCCGAAGGGGCGGTGCCGTTCACCGTCACTCGAGTCAAGGTCCGCGACTGCTCCAACATCCCGATCCCCGTTCGCAGCGGACTCACGGACTCGCTGCGGGTCCAGCTCACCGACCTCGTCCTGCAACCCGCCGCCCTTCCGAACGGGGTCGCGGGCATCGCGTACGCCGAGACGCTCACCGTCACGAACGGGGTCGCTCCCGTCGCCTTCCGCGTGGCCACCGGCGGTCTTCCCTCCGGGATCACGCTGACGTCGAACGGCGTCCTCTCGGGCCTTCCGACCACGCCGGGCGACTTCGCCTTCACGATCTCGGCCGCGGACGCCGACAGCATCCCCGGACAGCGTTCGTATCAGGTTCGCGTCGTTCCCGGTGCGCCGGACTCGATCGCATTCGTGAACCCGCCCGCAACGGTGGTTGCCGGCGAGGTGCTCGCCCCGGTCCGGGTGCGTGTCGTGGACGCCCTGGGCAACGTCGTCCCGGGAGCCTCGGTGGCTCTTGCGAGCGTGGGACCTGGCACCTTGATCGGCCCGACGACACTCGCGACCGACTCACTCGGCGTCGCCTCTTTCGACTCGCTCCGCATCGAGATCAGCGGACCGCACTCGCTCGAGGCCACGGTGGGCGGCATCGCTGCGATCAGCGACACCTTCCGGGTCCTCCCCGCCTCGGCCATCGCGCTCGCCTTCTCGACGGAGCCTTCGAACGTCGTCGCCGGCGTCGCGATCGCGCCCGCCGTCACCGTGCGCGCCACCGACGCGTTCGGCAACCTCGTGCCCGGCGTCAACGTGTCGCTCACCGCGAGCGGCCCTGGTGCGCTGACCGGCGGCGCGGCGGTCGCCACGGACTCGCTCGGAGTCGCCACGTTCGGCGCACTCTCGCTCAACACCAGTGGCGCTTACACGCTCACCGCCTCGGCCGGTGCGCTCGGTGCGACCAGCGCCTCGTTCACGGTCTCGCCTGCTGCCGCTGCCGCGCTCGCGATCGTCTCGCAGCCGAGCGACGTCGTCGCCGGCG
>JBEGJG010000252.1:0-3531 GCA_041184705.1 Candidatus Eiseniibacteriota bacterium | reverse complement strand
CTCGGGCGGTGCACTGGACGCGGCGGCGGGCGATGCGGGGGTGGCGGACGACGGCCCCTGGGGCGACGCTGCCTCGGGCTCGTCGGCCGGCGGCGGCACGTAGGGCGCGGGCGGCACGGCCGAAGGCGCGCGCCGCGGGGAGCCTTCGGTCTCGCCGAGCCCGCGCAGCACCTCGAGCGAGCGCAGTCCGCGGAAGCGCTGGAAGTGCGTGGTGAAGAAGAACTCGATCACGCGCAGCAGCTCGCCGGCGCGCGGCAGCTCCACGTACTCGCCCGCCTCGAGCAACGGCCGCGACAGCAGCAGCGCGAGCGAGCCCAGCGCCTCGGGCGACAGGTACACCACGCCGCCCTCGCGCGCGGCGCACGCGTCGCACAACAGGCCACCGCGCGCGGGCGAGAACGCGCGGCGCTGCGAGACCGGCCGACCGTCCACCGCGCACTGGTCGAGTCGCGGGCGATAGCCCAGCTCGCTCGCCAACTGCAACTGGAACGCGAGCGTGACCGCCGACAGCGTGGCCACGGGCGCCTTGGCGCAACCGTCGAGCGCCTGCGCGAGCAGCGCGAACAGCCGCGGATGCGGCTCCTCGCCCCACACCAGACGATCCACCAGCTCCAACGCGGCCTGCGCGTGCGCCAGCCGCGTGAGGTCCGACAACCGCGAGCCCAGCGCGTCGAGCACCTCGGCCTTCGAGAGCAGATGCAGGTCGCGGTCGGGCTTGAGGTAGAAGACGAACCGCGAGCGCGACAGCGGCTCGAGCGAGTAGCCGAACCGGTTGGGCGGCTTGCGCGCGCCCTTGGCGACGAACTTCCGCAACCCGTGCTCGCGCGTGTACACCACCACGATCCGGCTGGTGTCGCCGAGCGCGTGGGTCTTGAGCACGATGCCTTCGTCGGTGACGATCGCCAAGGTGGGGGCTCCGGCGCGGCGGGGCCTGGGCCGCGCGCTGTGCGCCCGAGTGTAGGCGATGCGGGGCGCGGCCGTGTGGGCCGCGCGAGGACTCAGGCCTCGGTCGAGGCTCCGGGGGGCGGGGCCATGCCGGGCTGCACCACGCCGCCCGAGACGATCACCTTGAGCCCCTCCTCGACCGTCCAGTCCAGCTCGACGACGTCGCGCTTGGGCACGTAGTGCACGAACCCCGACGCGGGGTTGGGCGTGTGCGGCACGAACACGCACGAGACGTCGGCGCCGAGGCGCTCCTTGAGCGCGGGCGAGACGTGACCGGTGAGGAACCCGACGCGCCAGATGCCCGGGTGCGGCCACTGGATGAGCACCACCTTGCGGAACGTCTCCTCCTTCTGGTTGAGGAACGCCTCACCCAGCGACTTGGTGGAGCCGTACACGATGCCGACACCGGGGATGCGCAGCAGCAGGCGATCCCACAGGCGCGCTGCGGGGCCCTGCCCCACGCGCGTGGCGATGAACCCCACCACGAGCAGCAGCAACAGGGTGGCGAGCAGCCCCAGGCCCGGGATGCGGTGGTAGTCCACGAAGCTGAACACCAGATAGCGCCCGAGCAGGCTGTCCACCCAGTTGAGCAGGCGGAACAGCACCCAGATGGTGATGGTCGAGGGCGCGAGCACGAGCAGGCCGGTGAGCAGCCAGGTGCGCAGGCGGGAACCGAACGTGGGGCGTTGCGTGGGGGCCTTGGGCGTCATGATGGGGCGACTCTAGCGTGCGCGTCGCGCAGCGTCACGCCGCGGCGCGGCCTTGCGCGGCGCGGGCCGCTTCGATGCGGCACGGGGACGGCCGGGCTGAGCTCGCCGAGGGGTCGCGGCGGCTCGCACGCGAGCACGCGGCCGGGGCCGCGCGACCGGTGTGCGTCCCAGGACGGCGGTGAACGCGCGCACCGCACCGCGCGCCGAGGCGAGCAGGGTGTTCTCGCGCTCGCGCATGACGCGCCGCTCGGTCGCACGCATGTGATCGTGCCCGCACAGGTGGAGCGCCCCGTGCACGAGCAGGCGCGCCAGCTCCTCGCCCGGCGTGACGCGATAACGCTCCGCCTGCACGTGCACGCGGTCCATGGACACGAGCAGGTCGCCGGTCACGGGACGCACGGCCGCGTCGGGCTCGTGCTCGTCGTAGGCGAAGCTGATGACGTCGGTGGCGTGATCGTGCCCGCGCCACTCGGCGTTGATGCGGTGCAGCAGGTCGTCGTCGGCGAGCACGACGGCGATCTCGCCCACGCGACGCGACTCGGCGCGCATCACCGCGACGACGAGCGCGCGCACGGGCGCGGCGAGACGGGACAGTCCGCGCGGGGCGGTGACGGTGACGGGCATGCGCGCAGTCTGCCCGCGACACGGCGGGCGCGCAACGAACGGAGCATGCGACCTCGGTGCCGCACCGCGCCCGCAAGTCGTTGCCCCGCGATGCGAGGCGGCCCACCGCCACCTTGGGACCGTGGCGCGCGGCCGATCCGCTACGCCACGGTGCGCGACGGACGCGCGGCCGGGGCTCGCACCGCGACGCGCACCACCCACGGAGGTCCATCCATGACGTCCCTCGTACACACCGCCCGCGCGCGGTCGCTCCCGGTCGCGCTGCTCGCGGCCGCGCTGTGTCTCGTCACCGTCTCGTCCGCCGCGGCGCAGCCCTGGCCGAACACGCATCAGGGCTGGTTCCTGGGCTTCGGGGTGGGCGGTGGCTCGGCCCAACTCAGCTTCGACAAGGATCACCCCGACTACCCCGGCGAGACCACCGATCGCGAGACGGGCGGCGCGGGCAGCTTCCGGTTCGGCTACGACTTCACGCCGCAACTGGGGTTCGGTCTCGAGTCGATCGCGTGGGCGAAGTCCCAGACGGTCGACGACATGGACATATTGACCACGATCGGCGTGGCGGGCCCCACCCTGTACTGGCACCCCGAGAACACGGGCTTCGTGCTGCGCGGCGGTGCGGGGCTTGGTATGTACCGCGAGAGCGCATCGATCAGCGGTATGGACGTGACCATCAGCAACTCGGGGTTCGGCGTGCTGGTGGGGGCGGCATACCAGTTCCGCGTGAAGCGCACGTTCTCGATCGGCCCCGAGGTGGCCTTCGGTTACGCAGTGCTCGACAAATACAAGGCCCAGACCCTCAACGCCGGACTCTCGTTCGACTGGCACTTCATCCCGCGCTGAGCCGGGGGACGCGGCGTGGGAACGCGACGGCGGACCGGGCGACCGGCCCGCCGTCGTCGTACCCGCCCATCGGTGCGCATCGCTCGGCACGAGCGCCGCACCGTGCGCGCGACGCCGGCCACGCAACGCTCCCGCACCGGCCCGGCACCCAGTATTCGCCACGCGCGACGCCCGCCGCCTCGCCCACACCGCGTTCGCTCGCCCATCGCTCCCGCTTGCCGTCCCGTGCGCGCGCGTGCACGATGCCCTCCCCCGTCGTTCGTCCCACACAGGGAGGTGTGGAAGATGGATGCCATGACTGCCGTCGCTCCGAGGCGCGCGTTGCCCCCGTGGGTGTGGGTGCCCACGCTCTACTTCGCCCAGGGCCTGCCGTACATCCTGATCACGGTGCTGTCCGTGTTCATGTACAAGA
>JBEGJG010000251.1:0-3536 GCA_041184705.1 Candidatus Eiseniibacteriota bacterium | reverse complement strand
CGCGAAACGCACCAGCCCACCACCGCCTCCCGGCATCAGCACCAGTCCGCCACCGTTGCGCACGAACGTCCCCAGCGCAGCGTCGAACGCGGAGCCCAGATCGGCGGGGGACACCCCGTCGAGCACCACGACCGCGCACGTCGCGAGGTCGCCGGGCTCGAGCGGAACGCCGCGACCGCGTTCGAGCGATCGCCACCCACCGCCGTCGCGCACGCGGGTCTGCAGTGCGATCGTGGAATCACCGCCGAGCGCGCGACGCAGGAACGTGAGATCCCAATTGAGACCCGCCGAGACCACGAGCACGCCAAGACGCCCGGGGGCCACGGGAACCGCGACACCGTGCGCGTCGTCGAGCGGCGAGACGTCACCCGCGAGCGAGTCCACGCGCGCGCTCCACAGCGCCAAGCCCGCACGCGCGGGCGTGACGCGCAGCTCCGCGACCGCCTCGGCGCCGGGACCCGGTGCGGGCACGGTGGCCGTGGCGAGCACGCGGTCGCCGTCGCGCAGCGACACACCGATGGGCGTGCCGCGCTCCTCGTCGCTCACCACGCGCACGCGCACCGGCGTGGGCTCGCCCACACGCGCCTCGGACGAGGCCTCGACGCCCGCGATGCCGCGATCGAGCCCCGCGCGCTCCCCCACGAGCACGGTGTGCACAGGCACGCCCATGCGGCGCGCGAGCGCGACGGGATCGTCACCGGCGTTCACACCGCCGTCGCTCACCACGATGACGCCGTCGGGGCGCTGCCCTTCGGGTCGGCGCGCGAGCGCGGCCAGCGCGGTCCCGGGCGCGCTCGACGAGCGCGCACCCTCGTCGCGCACACTGTCGGCCATCAGCGTGGCGGCGAACCCCACCACCTCGACGCGTGCGCGACCGCGCAGCGCACCCTGCAACAGTTCCACCGCGCGCTCCGCGGCCTCGGTGCGCGTGCCGCCCCCGGGGCGCTCGGCCTGCTCCATGCTGAGCGAGCGGTCCACGAGCACCGCGACGCGCGTGTCGGCCCCCGGACGCGCCCGCTCGAGCGCCGGCATGGCGAGCCAGCCCACGAGCACGACCAGCGCGACGGCGCGCAGCAGCATGAGCGTGCGTCGGGCGAGCGTGTTCAAAGGCGGGACGCGGAACGCGTACATCCAGACCGCGAGTGCGACCAGCACGACCACGGCGAGCGCGAGCCACGGCCACGGCGCGTTCGGGGAGAGGTGCAGCGAGAGTCCGTTCACGCGCCGGCGGACTCCGGCGTGCGCGCCGCACGCTCCTGATCGGCCAGCCGCAGACCCTCGAGGATGAGGCGGTCGAGGTCGAGGTCGAGCGTGATCTCCTCGCGGTCGTGCGAATCGCCGGGCACGAACCGGAACCGACCGTCACGCCACAGCAGCACGCCGTACACGATACGGCGCAACACCTCGTGCACCGCGTCCTCGACCTGTTCGCGTGTGGCGTCGCCCGACGCGACGAGGATCTCGCCCACGCGACGGCCGGGCTCGTGACGCTGGCGGTCGAGCGCACGCGCGACCGCGTCGGCCGAGACCGCGCCACGGTGCGCGAGCAGTTCACCGGCACGCACGCCGGCACCGCTCGTGCGCGCGAAGACGGGACGGCCGCGGTCGAACCACAGGTCCACGCGCTCGGTGCCGCGCGCGAACTCGAGTCGGCCCTGCGCCTGCGCGAGCTGCAACAGCTGCAGCACCTCGGACGGGAAGAAGTGCGCGAGATCGCCCTCGAGCGAAGCCGGACCCATGCTCATGCCCCCCACTTCACGTCGTGCACCACCTTCTCGGCGCGCTGGGCCGCGCCGGTGAGCACGCGCAGGTTGTACCAACCGAGCGCGACGACCTGCACCACGGTGGCCGACAGCAGCACGCCGAGCGCGACCTCGGTGAGCCGCGTGAGCCCCTCGCCGATCGGACCGCGCACCGCGACGAGCAGCGTGAAGAGCGCGATGAGCGTGGTCATGACGACGCCCGTCATGCGCCCGAACCCCGTCGGCCGGATGCGGATGGGACCCACGAACAGGTAGAGCCCCGCACCGCCCACGAGGAGCACGCCGTAGCGCAGCACCGCGACGTGGAACACCCAGGACGCGAGCAGACCCGCCGCCGACAGACCGGCGAGCATCGTGAGGTTGAAGACGATGTCCACCACGGGGTCGAGCACGGTGCCGAGCGGCGTGGTCTGACGCCAACGCCGGGCGAGCCAGCCGTCGAGCACGTCGGTGAGCGAGGCGAACACGTACAGCCCGAGCGCCCAGCCGAAATGGCGCTCGACCAGACCCAGCGCGATGCCGGGCACCAACGAGACGCGTGCGAGCGTGAGCATGAGCGGCAGGTTGAGCCCCGAGAGGCGATGCCCGTCGGTGTCGCGCAACTGCCCCACGAACAACGTCACGAACGCGAACGAGGGCAGCATCCACAGCGCGGTCCCGACGAAGAACAACTCGGCGAAGGCGCGGTCCCATGCCAGCGAGATGGCGACCGCGAGCAGGAACGCACCCGCGAAGTAGGCGAGTGCGACCGCCCAGATGGAGCGCACCGCGCCCGGAGCCGCGAGCCAGTCCGCGCGCACACGCTCGCCGACGCGACGCGCGTAGCGCGCCCAGGCGGGGAGCGCATAGCGATCGCGGCGCAGCTCGACGAGGTACTCCTCGATGAACATGACGGGCGGGTCTCCGTGCGGGGCCGACGCCGCGCCTGCGCGCGGGTCGTACGCGAACGCGGGCGGCGGACGCGTCGAGACTATCACCTTCGGGGCGGGATCCGCTGTGCGCGAGGACCCGCGCGCGCGGGGCTCAGCGCCGCGGTTCCAGTGCCACGCGGCCGACCGTCCACAGGATCTTGAACCCGGCCCGCACGGTCCCCGAGAGCGTGCCCGCGATCTTGCTTCGGCCGTGTCGGCGGCGACGGTACGAGACCGGGACCTCGAGCGTCGGCACCCCGGCCCGGGCGGCCCGGGCCTGCATCTCGACCGTCCAGCCGAAGTCCCGGTCGCGCATCCCGAGACCCTCCAGCACGGGCCACTGGATGGCGCGGAACGGTCCCAGATCGGTCGCGCCCACCCCCCACAGCGCGCGCAGGAGCGCGGGCGCGAGCCGGTTGCCGAACGCCTGCACCGGGGTGAACGACCCGGGCTCGCGGGTGCCGAGCACGCGCGAGCCGATCACCAACGCGCACCGTCCCTCGGCCAGCGGCGCGAGCACCGTGGCGAGGTCGGACGGGTCGTCGGAGTGGTCCCCGTCCACGAACGCCACCACGTCGGGCGGGTCTCGTCGCAGGTACGCCAGCCCCGCGAGGCACGCCCGCCCGTAGCCCGCCACGGGTTCGCTCACCACCTCGGCGCCCGCGAGGCGGGCCACCAGGCCGGTGCGATCGCGCGAACCGTTGTCCACCACCACGAGGTGACGCACGCGCCAGCCGGGCCCTTCACGAGGCAGTCCGGCGAGCACGAGCGGGAGCGCCTGCTCCTCGTCGCGCGCGGGCACGATGACGTCGATCACGAGCATGCGGCGAGCGTACGGTGCGAGGCACCGCCCGTCGAGAGC
>JBEGJG010000250.1:0-5049 GCA_041184705.1 Candidatus Eiseniibacteriota bacterium | reverse complement strand
CTCGGTCTGCTGCTCTCGGTGTGCACCGTTCCCGTCGCTCGGGCTCAGAACACCGCGTGGGTCGGGCTGGCCGGTGGCGCCAGCATCCCCATGGGCGACTTCGCCGACGTGGCGAAGAACGCGTTCGACCTCGGCCTCACCTACGCCTACCCGCTGGGCGAGACGATCCTGGTGGGCGTGGACCTGTACAACCACCAGTGGCAGGGCGACGGCCTCGTGCCGCGTCCGGACGGGGTGGCGGGTCAGGTCGGGGTGGATTCCTACCGCGTCTCGCAGGTGAGCGGTCTCGTGTACTGGGTCCCGGTCTCGGGGCCGGTCCTCACGCCGTACCTGCGCGTCGGGCCCGGCTACTACCAGTTCCGCACCACCTACGAGACCCAGTTCGCGCCCGATACGCGCGACCACTTCGGCTTCCTCGGGGGCGGTGGGGTGCTGTTCGGGCTGACCGACGACTTCGGGATCACCGCCGACGTGGTCTGGCACCACGTCGCGCGTAACGGCGAGCAGGTGCGGCTGAACGCCGTCAGCGCCACCGCGGGGCTCGTGTTCCGCTTCGGGCTCTGAGGCTGCGCGGGCCCACGGCCCGCACGCACGGGGGCGGTCCCGGTCCGGGGCCGCCCCCGCGCCTTTCGCCCGGCTTGGGGTGGCGGGGGCGCGCGGCTACCATGCGCACGACGACGCTCCCCACCTCCTTCGCGCCCCTCGCGCACACGGGACCATGGCCAACGAGACCACCCGCCGCATCCTCTGGGCCGACGACGAGATCGACCTCCTCAAGCCGCACATCCGCTTCCTCGAGCAGAAGGGCTACGCGGTCACGCCCGTGCCGAGCGGCGGTGACGCGCTGGCCGCGCTCGAGCGGGAGCGGTTCGACGTGCTGCTCATCGACGAGATGATGCCGGGCATGGGTGGGCTCGAGACGCTCGACGCCCTCAAGCAGCGCGACGTCGCGATGCCGGTCATCCTCATCACCAAGAGCGAGGAGGAGACGCTCATGGAGGAGGCGATCGGCAAGCGCATCACGGACTACCTGATCAAGCCCGTGAACCCGTCGCAGGTGTTCCTCGCCTGCAAGCGCGTGTTCGACGCCCAGAAGCTGCAGGACTCGCAGCGTGCGCGCGACTACGTGGGGGAGATGCGGCGCTGGCAGAGCCTCGACCTGCGATCGCTCGACTGGCGCGGCTGGGTGGACCTGGCCGTGGACGTGGCGCGCTGGGACGTGGGTCTGGACGGTGCGCCCGAGGCCGGCCTGCAGCAGGCGCACGGCGACTTCCGTCGCGGTCTCAACGCCGACTTCTCGCGCTTCATCGAGGCGCAGTACCCCCGTTGGGTGCGCGCCGCCTCGCAGGGTTCGGCCGACGATCGCCCGCTGCTCTCGACCGACCTCGTGCGCCACGCCGTGGTCCCGCATCTGGCGGCCGGCAAGCGCGTCAACCTGATCGTCATCGACTGCATGCGACTCGACCAGTGGTTCACGCTCGAACCGCTGCTCGAGGACTGGTTCGACATGTACTACTGCTCGATCCTGCCCACCGCCACGCCGTACTCGCGCAACGCCATCTTCTCGGGCCTGCTGCCGGCGCAGATGTGGAAGAAGCACCCCGACCTCTGGCAGGAGAGTACCGGCGACGAGCGCACGCGCAACCGTTTCGAGCGCAACTTCCTCGAGCTCCAGTTGGCGCGGCTCAACGCCACACCGGCCAAGGGGCTCAAGTACCTCAAGATCTACGACGTGGACGAGGCGCACGCGACCCGTCGCCAGATCAACTCGTTCACCGGCCTGTCGCTGGTCGCGATGGTGTTCAACTTCATCGACATCCTCGCGCACGGCCGCAGCGAGAACGAGATCCTGCAGGAGCTGGCGCCCGACGAGGCCGCCTTCCGCGCGGTCATGAAGGCGTGGTTCACGCACTCGCCGCTGTACGAGATCCTGCAGGCGCTGTCGGCGCAGGACTGCGTCACCGTGGTGACGACCGACCACGGCGCGGTGCTCGGCAAGCGCGCCGCCATGGTGCACGGCAACCGCGAGACCTCGAGCAACCTGCGCTACAAGTACGGGCTCAACCTGAACACCGACGCGAAGCAGGCCATCATCGTGCGCAATCCGGCCGACTACCTGCTCCCCGACGACGGCATCAACAAGAACTACGTGCTCGCACGCGAGGACTACTTCTTCGTGTACCCGACGCACTTCCACGAGTACGAGCGTCAGTTCCGCGGCTCGTTCCAGCATGGCGGCGTCTCGCTCGAGGAGATGGTGCTGCCCTTCGTCACGCTGCGGCCGAGGTCGCCGCGCACGTGACGTCCGCGGACCGCAAGCGCACCGGCTCGGTCGAGGGGACCGAGCGCCTGGGCGAGAGGTTCGGCCGAGCCCTGCGTGCCGGCGACGTGATCACGCTCTCGGGCCCGCTGGGGGCCGGCAAGACGCGCCTCGTGGCCGGTCTCGCGCGTGCGGTGGCGCCGGGCTCGCGCGTGCGCAGTCCCTCGTTTACCCTCGTGAACGAGATCCCCGGTGAGCCGTGGTTGTTCCATCTCGACCTGTACCGGCTCGAGTCCGCGCGCGACGTGGAGGGGCTGGGGCTCGAGGAGTACGCCGAACGCGGTGCGTTGGTGGTGGAGTGGGGCGAGCGTCTGCCGGCCGCGTGGCGCGACGACGCACTCGCGATCGCGATCGAGCCCGGGCCTGCCGACGAGCGCGTGCTGAGCGCGTCGGCCTCGGGTGCGCGGGGCGCGGAACTGCTCGCGGCCTGGCGTGCCCTGCCGGAGGCGTGGTGAGCGCGCGCCCCGCGTTCGGGCTCGCGCTCGAGACCGCCACCGAGCGCGTCGGCGTGGCGGTGGTGGATGCGACCGGGGTCGCGCGTGCGGTCCTGCACGAGGACGTGGGCCATGGTCACACGCGTCGCCTCACGCCCCTGGTGGGCCACGTGCTGGCCGAGGCGGGCGTGACGGTGCACGACCTCGCGTGGGTGGCGTCCGACGTGGGCCCGGGGTCGTTCACCGGTGTGCGGGTGGGACTCGCGACCGCGAGCGCGCTGGCCATGGTGGCCGGGGCCAGGCGGCTGGGGGCCTCGAGCCTCACGTCGCTCGCGCATGCGGCGGGCGGGCAGCGGCAGTTGCTCGTCACGCTGGTGGGGGCGGGCCGGCGCGACCTGTACGCGGGCTTCCATCGCGTGGATGCGCGTGGCCGCGTGCGGCTGATCGCGTCGCCGCGCGTGGACACGCCCGCGGTGCTGCTCGGTGCGGTCTCCGAATTGCAGGCCGTGCTGCCCGACCATGCCGTGCGATTCGTGGGGCCGGGCGCCGGACGCGAGCGCGCCCTGCTCGAGGACGCGTTCCCCGGCAGCACCGCCGACGGCTTCCGTCACGACGGGTTGTCGGCGCTCGACCTCGCCGCGGCCGCGGTCCTCGACGCCGGTCCCGGCGCGGGGTTGCCCGCGCCCGGACGCGAGTGCGAACCGGTCTACGTCCGGCCCGCGCAGGCCGAGGAGAAGGTGCGGCACCGCATCATGGGGCTCACCCCGCCGCTCGTGCGTGACATGCGGCCGGCCGACCTGCCCGTGGTGGACGAGCTCGAGCATCGGCTGTTCGGCGATCCGTGGCCGCAGCACTTCTTCCTCGACGCGCTCTCCGCGCCCGAGGCCGTGTGCCGCGTGGCCGAGCGCAGGGATGAGGTGGCGGGTTATCTCGTCGCCACGATCCTCGCGCCCACCGCCGAGTTGCAGAACGTCGCCACCGCACCCGAGCATCAACGCGGCGGGGTCGCGCGCGCGCTGCTCGACGACCTCGTCGCGACCTGTCGCGCCCGCGGGGTGAGGTCTCTCGCGCTCGAGGTGCGGGCCTCGAACGCCGCCGCCCAGACGCTGTACCGTGCCTACGGGTTCCGCGTGAACGGCCTGCGCCGCGGCTACTACGAATCGCCCGAGGAGGACGCACTGCTCATGGAGTACCCATGCTGACGCTCCGCTCGCTCGCCCTCGCGCTGCTGTTCCCGTTCGTCGTGGGTGTGCCCGTGGTCGGGGCGCAGTCGGTCACCGACAGCGTCGTGACGCTCGTCCCCGCGCCCGCCGCGGTCGTGGCCGACGACGACGGCCCCACGGTACGCCCGGAGCGTCCCATCCCCGTGTTCCTCGGTGGGCGTGAGTTGTTGTCGCTACACGTGGGGCGGGACGGCATGGGCGTGCGCGATCGCGCGGCCGCCATCCGTGACCGATTGGTGGTGGCGGTGGCGGACACCACGCTCGCCGCGTCCGAGGTGCGGCTCGTGCCGCGTGAGAACGCCGTCGAGTTCCGGCTCGGTCGCCGACTGCTGTTCGTGCTCGTGCCCGAGGACCTGCCGCCGCTCGATCGCACCGAGACCGAGGCCTGGCTGCAGCGCCTCGCTCTCGAGGTCCGCGAGGGCATCGCGCGCGAACGGGCCAGCCGGGAGCCGCGCGCCCGCCTCATGAGCGTGGCGATCGGGGCGGCGTGGACGCTGGGCGCCTGGCTGCTCGCGCTCGGGGTGTTGGCACTCGGACGGCGCTGGCGGTGGTGGCTGCACACCGTGGTCTCACCGCGCCTGCCCGCGATCCGCGTGCGCGGCACCGAGGTGCTGTCGCGCCGTCAGATCGGGTCGCTGCTCCTCGGCGTGCTGGGCCGCGCCGACCTGCCGGTGCTGCTCGTGCTCGGCTACACGTGGCTGACGACCGTGTTCGCGCGCTTCCCCGTCACGCAGTCGTGGAGCTGGGAGCTGCGACGGTTCGCGGTCGAGCGCTCGTCGGAACTCGTGCGACTCGTGCTCGCCGCGCTGCCGGGGCTGCTCACGGTCGCGTTCATCCTGTGGGTGTTCCGCGCGTTCATGCGCCTGTCGGACCGGTTCTTCGACCGCGTCGCGCGCGGCGCCACGACCCTGCCGGGTTTCCATCCCGAACTCGCCGCGCCCAGTCGTCGGCTCGCCCGCATCGTGCTGGGGCTGGCGGCGATCATCACCGCCTACCCCTACCTGCCGGGGGCGGAGTCCAAGGCCGTGCAGGGCATCTCGGTGCTGGTCGGCCTCATGGTGTCGCTGGGTTC
>JBEGJG010000249.1:0-3562 GCA_041184705.1 Candidatus Eiseniibacteriota bacterium | reverse complement strand
GCGCTACGCGGGCGATGTGGACCCGCTCGGCGTGACCATGGTGCAGGCCGGCGTGGTCGCGGTCGTGCTCGCGCCGTTCGCGGGCGACGTGGGTGCCGCGTTCGGCACGCTCGGCACGAGCGGTTGGCAGCACTTCGCGTATCTCGCCGTCGCGGGCAGCACGCTCGCTCCCGTGCTGCAGGTGTTCGCGCAACAGACGTTGTCCGCCGGCCGCGTGGCGCTGCTGTTCGCGCTCGAGCCCGTGTTCGCGTTGCTGTTCGCGCTCACGCTCGGGGGCGAGCGGTTCGTGGCGCGCTGGTGGTTCGGCGCGGCCCTGATCCTGTGCGCGGTGGTGCTGGTGGAGTGGCGCGCCGCCACCGCGTCGGCCCGCGAGCCCGACGACTCAGCGTCGGTTCGGTAGGCCGTCGCGCCACCAGACGAGGAATCGGCGCACGGAGAACGGGGCCCCCCGGAACACGGCCGACCCGCGCCCCGGCTCGCCGGAATCCACCACGCGCACCTGACCCGGAGCGGTGTCACGCGCGATGAGGTCGCCGAACTCGAGCGCCTCGGGCTCCTCGGGCGAGACCTGCACGAACACGGGTGTGCCGACCGTGCGCAGGCGGTCGCGCCATTCGGCGGCGTCCACCACGGGGACGCGAGGGGCGATGAGCAACAGGGCGCTCACATCGCGGCGCGAGCGCGCGAGCTCGAGCGCCACCGGAGCGTGTTCTCCGACCGCGCCCACGATCCACGGGCCGCCTGCGAACGCGGCCCGCTTCGCCAGCTGGTCCATCACGACGGCCGCGTCCGCGGTGGTGGCGACACGATGCGCGTACTCGCGCCCCAGCCAGTCCTCGGGGCCGTACGAACCGCGTGCGAGCGATCCGAACGCCCCGCGAGGGGCGAGCAACGCGACCGGATGTCCGGCCGCGATCGCTCCCGCCACCAACGAGTCCGAGGCGGTGATGGTGTCGCTGGCTGCGACGGTCACGAGGATCGGGGCGCGCCGCGTCGTTCCGGGCATGGCCGGGAACACGAACACCTGGAGCGGGAAACCGTCCTTCGTCACGAGCGTCTCGACCGCGCCCCCCAACCCGGCCGCGAAGCCGCGCTCGGTCTCGACCGCACGCGCGATGCCGAGCGTCACCGTGCTCTCGAAACGCTCGCCCCCGCCGACCATGCGGGCCGCGAGGGACCGCGCCAGGCTGTCCACGCGTGCGTCCGCGCCGCGGCGCCGCACCGCGACCATCGCGGCCGTCCGCCACGCGCCGGGCAGGTCGCCCCCCGCGAGATGGATGTCGAGGAAGCGTCGCGTCCACGTCGGACGCCGGGTGAGCACACCGGCATGCTCGCGCACCTCGGCGAGCGCGCTGTCGCTGCGACCGAGCAGGTGCAGCGTCCACGCCACGCGTGCGTGCGACTCGGCGCTGCGGCGCACGAACGACAGATCGGCCTGCTGCGCGAGGTCGCCGGCGATCGCGCGCGCCTCGACCAGGTCCGCCTTGCGACCGCGGCGCGCGAGCACGTCCACCAGCGCGAAGGCCTCGTCGAAATCCCCGCGCAACCGCATCGCCCGCCGCAGTTGCGCGAACGCGCTGTCGGCGCGACCGGCGCGGGCATCCTGCACGCTCATCCACCATGCCGCGTCGCCCGCGTCGAGTCTCGCCTCGGCGCTCGCGGTGGGGGACTCGCCGTCGGCGGCCGTGCGCGCGAGGAACGCCCGCACGTCGGCCGCATCGCGACCGTTCCACATGTGCTCGATGTACGGCGGTGCCGGGATGGCGGCCGCGAACGCGGTGGCGGCGAACAGCAGCAAGGATGCGGACAGGGCGAGGGAGCGCAGGTTCATGCGACGGGATCCGGGGTTCGGGTGAGGTCGAGGAAGATCCTCTCGAGCGGGGAGACGCGATCGTCGGGCGCACCCCATTCCGCGCGTTCGAGCGTGGCCGCGATGCGGCCGTTCCGCAACATCACGACGCGGTCGCAGAGACGCTCGACGGTCTCGGTGACGTGGCTCGAGAACAGCACCGCGGTGCCGCCCGCGGCCAGTGCGCGCAACTCCTGCTTGGCGGCCAGTGCGGAGGGCGCGTCGAAGCCCTCCAGCGCCTCGTCGCACAACAACACGCGTGGACGGTGCAGGATCGCCGCGACGAACGACAGCTTCTTGCGCATGCCGTGCGAGAACCCGGCGACGGGCTCGTCGAGTCGGTTCGAGAGGTCGAGCGACGAGGAGAGTTCGGCCACGCGGGCGTCGGCCTCGTCCGGAGGCAGCGCGCGCACCGAGGCCACGAACGCCAGGTACTCGCGCGCCGACAGCTCGTCGTGGAACACCGGGTCCTCGGCGGCGTAGCCGAGGCCCGCCTTCGCCGCGATCGGTGCGGCCCACACGTCGTGGCCCGCGACGCGCACGCTGCCGTGGTCGGGAGGTTGGAGCCCCGCCGCCGTGCGCAGCAGCGTGCTCTTGCCGGCACCGTTGGCGCCGAGCAGTCCGGTGATGGACCCCGCGGCGACCGTCAGCGACACGTCGTCGAGCGCACGTCGCGCGCCATAGTCGCGTACCAGACCCACGACCTCGAGCATCACACCACCTCGGGCGTGCGCCAGTGGCGCAGTCGGAGCGTGGATTGGACGAGCGCGACCACGAGCAGCACCCAGCCGAGCAGCGGGATCACCGGGTTGAGCACCACCGCGGTCGCGAGCCAGCCGTAATGCAGGTTCTCGGCCGCCCGCGGGAGCCCGCCCAACGACAACCCGAGGTGCAACCCGAGCGCCATGATCGCGAGCCCCGGGATCATCCATCCGAGCGCATACGCCGCGGGGATGCCGTCGCCCGTGGTCGCGGTGGCGGCGAGTTGTGCAGCGGCGATCCCGACGACGATCACCACGGCCGGGACCATGCGCGCACGCCACGCATCGCCGAGCCCGAACGGGAGCGCGCGCAGCGTCGAGGCGGGATCCCCCGAAGCGCGCCACGCCGCCCACGCACCCCACTCGGCGCAGCCGAGCAGGAAGGCCGCGAATGCGACGACGCGCGGATCGGGGCCCGGGAGCAGCGTCAGCGCGATGCTCATCATCCAAAGCGTCCACGCCAGCGTGAGCCGCGCCGCGGGTGCACCACGACGCGTCGAGAGCGCCGCGTCGAGTCGTGCGAGTGCGCGCCATGCGGGTTCGACGCGGAAGCGCGCGCGGGCGAGGCCACGAGGGGGCGCGGTTCGGCGTGCCGACACCAGTGCCCGCGCTGCGACAGGTAGGCCCACGCGTGCGGTCTGGCCCGTCCGAAGCGCGGCGAGCGCGGTGAGCCGCGTGACCACGAACCACGCCGGGATCATCGCGACGAACGTCGCCAGCACGGGGGCGTGCGGCAACAACCCCACTCCTCCCACGAGTCCCGCGAACGTCGGCGGCAGGAACAGGAGCGTGGGCTGTCGGGCCTCGCGTACTGGTTCGCGCGCACCCGCGCGAAGGTGGACAAGCTGTTTGACAGCCGCAAGGGCAAGCGCGAGCTTGTCACCGTGGAGCTGGTGGTGCCGAAGGTGCGCGGCATGAAGCTGCGGATACGCGCCGAGCACCCGATATTTCC
>JBEGJG010000248.1:0-3571 GCA_041184705.1 Candidatus Eiseniibacteriota bacterium | reverse complement strand
GTGCCCGGGCGGCCGGGACCACCCCCGGACGGGGGCCGACCGCCGCGCAAAGCACGGCCAGCAGCACGGTGACGGGCAGGATGCGTCGGTGGGACATGCGAGGGCGGTTCCGGGGTATGGGAGAGCGTGCAGCCCGGGGCCGTCGGTGCCGATGCCCCCGGGACGGACCGGCATCCTAGCGGGTCCGCGCGGTGCCCGCAGGCGCGGGGCCGTGTTTGCCGTCGCCCACACCCCTCCCTAGACTCGACCACCCATGCGCGTCCCCACCCGCTGGACCCCGATCCTCCTCCTGCTCGCCCTGTCCGTCGCGGTGCTCGCGCCCGCGTCGGCGCACGCGAACGGGGTGCGCGTGCTCGCGACCGACGCCCGTGGCGTCACGCTCGAGCTCACGGTGGGCGCGTGGTCGCTGTCGGCGCCCGACGGCGCCGGTCGCGTCACGGTCGAGGGCCTCGCGGGTTCGTACGCGCTCGCCGAACCCGGTCGTCCCATGCTGCCCGCGTGGGCCGCCACCCTGGCGCTCCCGCCCGGTTCGCGCCCGAGCGCGCGCGTGATCGCGAGCGGTGCCGAGGACGCGCGCGACGCCGTGCGTCCGGTCATCGCGGGTCGTCCCGCGTTCCGCGACGACCCTTCGGGTCGGCTCGGCGCGCAGCCCATCCGCGAGGACGTGCCGGCGATCGAGGACGGGCCGTGGCCGCCGTCGCCGATCTCGCTCGATGCGCCGTTCGCGTTCCGCGGTCGCCGTCTCGTGCACCTCGAGTTCCGTCCGTTCCGCCACGAACCCGGCTCGGGCCGCCTGGTCGCGCCGCGCACGCTCACCGTGCGCGTGGACTTCAACCGGCCCGCGGGCGCCGCCGCGCAGGTCGCGACCACCTCCGAACCCGACCCGCACGCCGACGCGGTGCTCGAGGGCTCGGTCGTGAACTGGACGCAGGGTCGCGGATGGCGCGTGCCGCCCGCGCCGCTGACCGAGCGCGGGTCGCGTGTGGGTGCTGCCCCCGCGGGCGCGGCTGCCGCGAACGCGTTCGACGAGTCGTTCCCCGAGGTGCGCGTGCGGCTCGACGAGTCCGCGCTCCACCGGCTCCCCTACGAGCAGCTCACGCCGCACGGGTTCCCCGTCGGTGTGCCGGTGGGCGAGGTGAGCGTGCACCGCCACGAGTACGTGGCCAACGCCTCGCCGCCGTTCGTCACGATCGAGCTGCCGTGCGAGGTCGAGGACGCCAACGCGAACGGCTTGTTCGACGCCGGCGACGGCATCTGGTTGTGGGCGCGCAAGTGGTCCGAGCGCACCAACGCCACCAACATCCGCCGCTGGTGGGGCGATTCCGAGGTCGTGTACGTGACCCGCAAGCCGAGCGGCGGGCTGCGCGTGCCGCAGCGCTCCGGCTGGAACGGTCTCGCCGGGCTCACGCCGCCCACGAGCTTCCCGTTCACCAAGCACTTCGAGCGCGACTCCGCGCCCATGATGCAGTTCGTCATCTCGGTCGGCGACACCAACATCGGCCTCTGGCAGTGGACCGACGCGTCGTCCTACTACAACCGGCCCGACACCATCCGTGTGGACACGCAGGGGCTCGACACCACGCGCACCGCATCGCTCACCGTGCGGTTCGTGGGACGCAAGTTCGACACGCACGTCATGTGGGCGGCGATCCGCAACGGCACGAACCGCGTCACCACGGTGGTGGACTCCGTCTTCTGGTTCGGCAAGTCGGCGACCACGCGCACCGTGTCGTTCCCGGGCAGCGTGCTCACCGAAGGAGCCACGAACTTCCTGCGCCTGTGGGGTAAGAACGACCTCTCACCGCCGGATCCCGTGAACAACGCCGTCGTGTTCGCCGGGCTCGACTGGTTCGACCTCACCTACTGGCGACGCTATCGCGCGGAGTCGTCGTACCTGCGCTTCAACTCGGGCACGCAGGCGACCGACTTCCAGTTGCGCGTGGACGGGTTCGACTCCGACTCCATCCGCGTGTACGACGTCACCGATCCCGACCGCCCCGTGCGTCTGGTGCTGCCCGCCGACCGTGTGCGTCTGGGAACGGCCGGTTACGAGTTCGACCTGCAGGACGTGGTGACGGGCCCGCGGCGCGAGTACGTGGCGGCCGCGCAGATCGCGCCGTTCGAGCCCGGGTTCGGTCCGCGCGTCCCTCCCGCGTCGGCCTACTCGCGCGTCGTGCGCCGCGACCTGTGGAACGCCCCGCAGGCCGACCACCTCATCGTGTTCCCCGAGGCGTTCGGTTCGGCGGTCCCTCTGCTCGCGGCCCTGCGTCGTTCGCAGGGGCTGTCGGTGCTCGAGGCCCCGGTCGAGTCCATCTACGACGAGTTCGGCGACGGTCGCAAGGGGGGCGTCGCGATCGAGCGGTTCGTGGAGTACGCGTACCGCCGTTGGAACTCGCGATTCCTGCTGCTCGTGGGCGACGGCTCGCTCGATCCCAACGGCAACCGCCGCAACTCGGGTCGCGACTGGATCCCCGCGCTGCCCACGCCGGGCCCGGTGGGCGCGGGCGAGGGGCTCGAGATCACGGTGAGCGACAACCGCTACGCGTTCGTCACCGGCAACGAGGACCCCATCTCGTCCCCGGACTCGAACCGCGTCGTGCCCGAGCTCATGGTGGGTCGTCTCACGGTGAACTCGCTCGCCGAGGCGCAGAACGTCGTCTCCAAGATCGTCGCGTACGAGGACCACGCCGGTGACGAGGAGTGGCGCAAGCGCGTGCTGCTGTCGTCCGACGACGCGTTCTCGGGCGAGACCACGTTCGGCGGTGGAGCCTCCACGAGTGGCTACTGTCACCGCTCGTACGAGGAGCTGTTCGTGGACCTCGCCGAGACCATGCGCGGCTACATCCAGAGCGACTCGGGCGTGGCGGGGCTCGACGTGGACGTGTTCAACCTGCGGTCGTACCTGCAGATCGACAACATCACGTTCGACGGACTGGGGGACACCTGTCGCGTCTCGCGCGATGAGGCGCGCCAGAAGTGCCACGCCTCGGTGACGCCGCAGTTGCTCGGCAAGCTCAATGCCGGGCAGTTGCTGTGGAACTACCAGGGGCACGCGAACGAGTTCGTGCTCACGCACGAGGACCTGTGGATCAACTCGGGCAACGGCCCCGGGGACGACGCGACGCGTCTCGCCAACGACGGCAAGCCGTTCCTGTTCGCGGCGTTCTCGTGCCACGCCAACATGTTCGCGCGCCCCGAGCACCAGTTGAACGCCGCCGTCGGTCCGTGCATCGGCGAGGATCTGCTCGCGCAGCCGAACGGCCGCGGTGCGATCGGCAGCTGGGCGTCGTCGTGCTACGAGGTCGTGCCGCGCAACGGTCGCGACCACATCAACGTCGAGCTCGTCCGCAGCATGTTCGTGAACCCGCCGCGCGACCTCTCGCTGGGGCCCGAGGATCGCGGCTCGCGCGTCATCCTGGGCGAAGTCGTGCTGGCCGCGCTGTTCCGCTACCTCGGCACGGTGCAGAGCTACGCGCCCGAGCGAGGTCTGGCCACCACCTACGTGCTGCTCGGCGATCCGGCCACGCGGTTGTCCATCGGCCGTCCGCTGCAGAGCCTGACGGCGAACGGC
>JBEGJG010000247.1:0-10058 GCA_041184705.1 Candidatus Eiseniibacteriota bacterium | reverse complement strand
CGAGGGCGTGTACGACACGGCCGGCGTGCTCACCGGCTCGCGCATCGGGCGTCAGCGCGAGACGCGGCGGGCGGCGACCTCGCAGTTCGCGCTCTCGGACTCGCGGCGCCTGTTGGGTTGGATCAACTTCTCGCCGTCGGTGTTCGGCAACGCGGTGGTGTTCGATCGCGACGAGCAGGGCAACACGTTGGTGCCGGCCGCGGTCTGGCAGTCCGGCGTCGGTGTCTCGACCACGTTGTACCGAACGCTGTCCACGCCCATCGAGGGTCTGGCGTTCCGACACGTCGTGAGCCCGAGCGTGCAGGTCTCGTACGCACCCGACTTCCCCGGGCTGTCGTACACCGACGAGAACGGCATCCTGCGGCCGCGCTTCAAGGGCTTCGCCGACGTCAACCTGAACGCGGGTCGCCGCTCCACGGTGGGCTCGTTCACGCTGGACCAGCGCCTGCAGGCCAAGCTCACGCGCGGCGAGCGCGTGACCCGACTCGACAACCTGCTGTCGTGGACCACCAGCGGCTCGTACGACTTCCTCTGGCGCGAGAACGGTCGCTCGCACGGGCTCTCGGCGTTGTCGTCGGCGCTCCGCCTGCAGCCGCCGGGCTGGGTCAACGCCGACGCCAATGCGATCGTGGACCCGTACGAGGGTCGTCCGCTGCGGTCGCTGGGCTACAACGTCTACACCTCGTTCGGCAACCGCGGCGGTGGGCGCCCGCAGGCCTCGCGCTCGGCCGCCGACAGCGATCGCGGCGTGAGCGAGAGCGAGGAGGCGCAGAACGAGTTCCGTGACAACTGGACCGTGTCGCTCGCGTACTCCTCGTCGGGCGGGTACTTCGGTTCGTCGTGGAGCTCGCGCGAGGCGCTCAACGCGGTGTTCCGCTATCAGCTCACCGAAGGCTGGTTGTTCGACTACTCGGCGGGCTACGACCTCACCGACCGTCGCGTGCAGTTGCAGCGCTTCAACCTGACGCGTCGCATCCATTGCTGGGACGCGACCTTCACGCGTTCGTTCACCCCCGGCGGCGAGACCGAGTACTACCCGTTCGTTCACCCCCGGCGGCGAGACCGAGTACTACCTGCGGTTCGGCATCCGGGAGCAGCGCGAGATCTACCTCGAGCGCGGGACGCGCGTGCAGAGCTTCGGTGGCATCCAGTAGCGGCGCGCGCTGGCGGGTCGCCTGCGACCGTTGCGACGCGTCGGCCTGGACCGGCCCGGCGGCCGACGGGCACGACGTCTGGTGCGAGGCGTGTCAGGTCGCGCATCACCTCGCGGCCGCACCCGGCGCGCTCACGCGCTGTCCGCGCTGCGACGCGCCGTTGCCCGGGCGGGGGACGCCGCGCCGCTCGCGCGCCTGCTGCCCGAGCGACCGCGTTTCGTGACCGACCTCGATCCGCCGTCCGCGCGGCCCGACGATCCCGCGCTGGTCGCCACCGCGATCGCCGCGTGCGCGCACGGCGACTACCGTGCCGTGCCCGCGCCCGCCCCGAGTGACGATCCGCGCGCGCATGCGGCGTACGCCATCGCGTGCGAGCGCCTCGGTGACGTGGAACGAGCGACGCACGCGTGGGACGCCGTGCTCGCGGCCGGGGAGGACCCACGTGCGCGGCTCGCGCGCGGTTCGCTGCACGCGCGCGCCGGTCGGTTCGACGCGGCGCGCGACGACCTCGCTCTGGCGGGGAACGGTTTCCCCGCGCGCTGGGACCGCGCCGCGCTCGCGGTGCACCTCGCGGTGGCGGCCTCCGAGGGCGCGCCCGATCCGGGACCGCTGGCCGCGGCGCGCGCCGAAGCGGGCGAGGCCTCCGCGTACTGGAGCGACGCCACGGTGGGACGGTTGCTGTGGTCGTTGCTCGTCGAGCGCGCCGCCGAACGACTCGTCGAGGGTGGACCCGACCCGCGCGACCGAGCGGCGTTGCGTGCGGCCGAGTCGGAGTTCGAGCACGCGACGTTCTGGGATCGTGCCATGCGGATCGTGGGTTGGGTGCGTGTCGGGGCGCTCGACGAGGCCGCGCGCGTCGCGGGCCCGCTCGCCCGCGACGGTGCGGCGGACCTGCTGGACGAGCCTGCGCTCCGCGGGCCGGCCCTCGCCTCGGTCGCGGCCGCGGTCACCCTCGCGCGGGCCGGCATGGACGCGGGCGACCCGGTCTCGGCCCGGCACGCCCTGGCCGAACCGCTGGCGCGCGAGGACCTGCGCCGATTCCGCATCCCCTGCCTGAGGTGCGGCCGGGGTTCGGTGGGTCTCGACGAGACCGCCGACGGGCCCGACCACGAGGCCTGACGGGACGGCGGTCCGGTCCGCGTCAAGTGTGGGGGCGGGGGCTCGCCGCCCCGTGGACAAGCGGCCGATACATCGGCCATGCTCGGGAGGCCCCGGCGGATTCGCCGCGGGGCTTCGCACCGGCACGGTTCACGCGCGGCGATCGCGCGTTCACGGGGAAGGGGGACGCGATGCGGTTCGGTACGTCGTGGCGTCCGTCCGTGCTCGTGGCGCTCGCGCTCCTGGTGAGCGGGCAGTTCTGCATGCTCACCACCTGCCTGCCGCGTCTCGCGCGTGCGAACGATGCGGCGCACGCGTGCTGCCGCGCCTCGGGTCGCGCCGAGTCGCCCGCACCGGTCCCGACGGCCTCCCACACGATGCCGTGTGGCCAGCACCTCGTGACCTCCGACGCGCCGAGCGTGCCCGACGCGCCCGAGACGAGCCTCGTGCTCGCCACGGTGCTCGAGTCGCCCCGCGTGCTCGCGTCGCCCGTGACGGGCGTCGTGTACGCGCGTGCCGACGGCGGTCCACCGTCCGATCGCGGACGCACCGCCCCCGCAGGACTGCGCGCCCCTCCGGCCGCCTGATCCGTCCGCGGCCCATCCCGGGCTCGTGGCGGCGTCGCGCCTGAGCGCGACTCGTGCGTGAACGGCGCCCTCGTGCGCCCCTCGTGTCCGCACCCACCCGGAGTGTCCGCATGTCCCGATTCCCATCGAAGACCGCGTGGTCGTTCGTCGTCCCGGCGTTGATCGCGTGGGCGACCACCTGCGCTTCGGCCGCGCCCGCGCCCACGCTCGACCTCGAGCGCGCGCTCGCCGAGGTCGCTGCGCAGGACCCGTTGCTGCAGGCGCAGCGTCACGAGGTCGCGGCCGCGCGTGCGCGCGCGGTGCGCGCCGGAGCGATCGAGGCGCCCATGCTGGAGTTCATGCTCGAGAACGTGCCCGTGGGCGGCGGCTTCGACATGGACGAGATGACCATGCGCACGGTCGGGGTGCAGCCAGCAGCGCCTCGGGGTGAGCGGGGCGCGCGGGTACGCCCGTCGCGCCGCGGAGCACGAGACGCGCGCGCGCGAGGCCCGCGTGGACGACACGCGCTGGCAGCGCCTCGCCGCCGCATGGGAGGCGTACGCCGACGCGTACCACGCGTCGGAGCGTGCCGCTGCGGCGCGCGAGCATCGCGCGATCATGCAGCGTATGGCGGCCGCGGCCCGTGCGCGCTACGAGTCGGGACGGGGTCGGTTCGAGGACCTGTTGAGGGTCGAGGCCGAGCGCGCGCGAATCGAGGCCGATGCGGTCTCGTTCGAGGCCGAGGAGTTCGCGGCGCGCGCGCGACTCGCCCAGTTGCGCGGACTCGGTGGGGACGGGGCGCTCGAGGTGCTCGCGGCTCCGAGCGGCGCGCTCGCGCCCGACAGCGCGATCGGTTGGTCGAGCGCGGTGGCGGGACATCCGCGTGTCGCGATGGCCGGACACGTCGAGCGGTCGCGCCGCGACGCCGCGCGCTCGATGCGTCGCATGGCGTGGCCCGACCTCACGCTGCGCGCCTCGTACGGTTACCGGGGCACCCTCCACGAGGGTGCGCACGACCTCGACGACATGTGGAGCGCGGGCGTGGCGGTGATGCTGCCGGTGGGCTTCGGTTCACGCGAGGGCGCGCAGGCGCGCGAGATGGACGCCATGGCCGACGCGGCACTCGCCGAGCGGCGTGCCGAGGCGCTGGCGCTCGAGCGCGAGATGCGGGCGCTGCGGCTCGAGGCGCGCGCGGCGGCTCGCACCGCGACCCTGCTCGCCGACACGGTGGCGGTCGCCGATCGCAAGGCGCTGGCGGCGGCGTGGAGCGCCTACGAGACCGGATCCACCGATCTCGCGGGCGTGTTCGAGGCGGCCCATGCGTTGTACACCGAGGAGATCGATGTGACGCGCGCGCGGCAGGCCCATGCGCGCGCTTTGGCCCGGCTGCTCGCGATCACCGCGGACGGCTCGTTGGTGGGGGTGCGCGTGCCGGTCGCGGACGCGCCGAGCGGGAGGGATGCACGATGAGCGACGATCTCGATCGGAACGGGTCCCCGGGGCAGCCCCCGGTGGGTACGGCGGTCATGAACGCGGTGCGCTGGGATCTCGATCGCGAGTTACGTCACGTGGCGGATCGAGGAGGGGCGGATGGCCAAGAGCGGTGCCTCGGCCGAGCGCACCAAGGTGTGGCTCTGTCCCATGCACCCCAGCTACACGAGCGACAAGCCGGGCGAGTGCCCGATCTGCAACATGAACCTCGAGCCCGCGCCCGAGATCGAGGGTCCGGTCTCCGAGGTCGAGGGAGGCGTGCCGGGTCTGGTGCCGGTGACCGTGCCCTCCGAGCGCACGCAGCTCATCGGGGTGCGGCTCGCACGCGTCGAACGTTCGTCGCTCGGTGCGGGGGCGCCGCTCATCGGATTCGTCGCGCCCGACGAGACGCGTCTGCGTCGCGTCCAGCTGCGCGTCTCGGGTTGGGTGCAGTCGGTCGCCATGGATCGCACCGGTGAGACCGTGCGAGCGGGCCAGCCCATGCTTTCGCTCTACAGTCCCGAACTCGTGCAGAGCGAGCAGGAGTACCTGATCGCGATGGGAGAGGGCGAAGGGGGTGCGGGGCACGATCAGGGCGCGCACGAGGCGGCGCGCGAGCGTCTGCGCCGTCTCGGGGTGCCCGACGACGAGGTCGAGCGTCTCGAGCGCGAGCGCAAGCCGTCCTCACGCCTCACGCTGCGCTCGCCGGTCACGGGCACGGTGCTCGAGCGCAACGTGGTCGAAGGCCAGTACGTGGGCGCCGACACGCCGCTGTTCACGGTCGCCGACCTGACGCGCATCTGGGTGCTCGTGGACCTGTACGAGATGGATCTCGGACGCGTTCGCGTGGGCGACCGTGCGCGCTTCACCGCCGACGCGCTGCCCGGTCGCACGTTCGAGGCGGCGATCGACTTCATCTACCCCACCGTGTCGAGCGAGACGCGCACGCTCAAGGCGCGTCTGTCGCTCGCCAACCCCGACGGCGTCCTGCGACCCGGCATGTACGGTCAGGTCGAGGTCGCGAACCGCTCCGCCTCGACCTCGCTCGTGGTGCCGTCCGAGGCCGTGGTCAACACGGGCGACGTCTCGTACGTGTTCCTCGCGCGTGGTGACGGGCGCTTCGAGCCGCGTCGGGTGTGGACCGGTCGCGGCGACGGCGACCTCATCACGGTGCTGCGCGGACTCGCCCAGGGTGACACCGTGGTCGCGAGCGCGTCATTCCTGATCGACTCCGAGAGCCGTCTCAAGGCGGCCATCGCCGGCATCGGCGGGGCCTCGACCAAGAAGCCGGGCTCATCGCCGTCCGCGGCGAAGCCGGCGCGTCCGTGAGGCCCCGATGATCGCGCGACTCATCGAATGGTGCGCCACGCGGCGCACGCTCGTCGTGGTGCTGTCCATGGTGGCGTTCGTGGCCTCGCTGCTCGTCATGCGCAAGGTCCCGCTCGACGCCATCCCCGACCTCTCCGATCCGCAGGTCATCGTCTTCACGGAGTGGATGGGACGCAGCCCCGACCTCGTCGAGGACCAGGTCACCTACCCGATCGTCTCGAGCCTGCTGGCGGCCCCCAAGGTCGCCGCGGTGCGCGGGCAGAGCATGTTCGGGATGAGCTTCATCTACGTCATCTTCGAGGAGGGCACCGACCCCTACTGGGCGCGTAGTCGAGTCCTCGAGTACCTGAGCACCATCCGCACGCAGTTGCCGAAGGGCGTCTCGCCGCAACTCGGCCCCGACGCCTCGGCGGTGGGTTGGGTGTACCAGTACGTGCTCGAGGACCGCAGCGGGAAGCACGACCTCGCCGAACTGCGGGCGTTCCAGGACTTCCACCTGCGGTACGCGCTCGCGAGCGTGCCGGGGGTCGCGGAGGTCGCCAGCGTCGGCGGCTTCGAGCGTCAGTACCAGGTCGAGGTGGACCCGTCGCGCCTGCATGCGCACGGTCTGTCCGTGGCCGACGTCACCGCCGCGTTGCGTCGCAGCAACCGCGAGGTCGGTGGGCGTGTGATCGAGATGTCGGGGCGCGAGTACTTCGTGCGCGGCCGCGGCTACATCCGTTCGCTCGACGACCTGCGTCGGGTCTCGGTCGGGGTGGACCGTCGCACCGGCACGCCCATCCGTGTCGCCGACGTCGGTCGCGTCTCGTTCGGTCCCGACATCCGTCGCGGCGTCCACCATCGTGATGCGGTACGGCGAGAACGCGGCCGACGTCATCGCGCGGGTCCAGCGCAAGATCGACGAGCTGCGCCCGTCGTTCCCGGAAGGGGTGCGACTGCGCACGGTGTACGACCGTTCGTCGCTCATCCACCGCGCCATCGACACGCTCAAGCACACGCTGATCGAGGAGGCCGTCGTCGTCAGCCTCGTCATCTTCGTGTTCCTGCTCCACCTTCGCAGCACGCTCGTGCCGGTGCTCACGTTGCCGGTCGCGGTCGCGCTCGCGTTCCTGCCCATGGCGTGGCTGCGCATCGACTCCAACATCATGAGTCTGGGCGGCATCGCGATCGCCATCGGCGCCATGGTGGACGCCGCCATCGTGCTGGTCGAGAACGCGCACAAGCATCTCGAGAACGCGAAACCCGAGGACGACCGGACCCGCATCGTGATCGACGCGGCGAAGGAGGTCGGTCCGCCGATCTTCTTCGCGCTGCTCGTGATCACCGTGTCGTTCCTGCCCATCTTCGCGCTCAACGGGCAGGCGGGTCGTCTGTTCAGCTCGCTCGCGTGGACGAAGACGTTCGCCATGGGGTTCGCGGCGCTCGTCTCGGTGACGCTGGCCCCCGCGCTCATGACGTTCTTCGTTCGCGGGCGCGTGCGCGCCGAGCGCGACCACCCGGTCTCCCGTGCGCTCATCGCGGTGTACCAGCCGTTCGTGTGGGTCGCGCTGCGCAACCCGCGCACCACGATCGCGCTCGGCCTGGCGGCCGTGCTGTCGGCCGTGCCCATGGCCGCGCGACTCGGGCACGAGTTCATGCCGCCCCTGCAGGAGGGCGACATCCTCTACATGCCCACCACGTTCCCCAACCTGTCGATCGAGGAGGCCAAGAGGAGCCTGCAGATCCAGGACCAGCTCATCCAGCGCTTCCCCGAGGTCGAGCGCGTGTTCGGCAAGGCCGGGCGGGCCAACACCGCCACCGACCCCGCCCCGCTCTCGATGGCCGAGACGGTCGTCAAGCTGAAGCCGCGCGACCAGTGGCGCATGATCGAGACGCGGCGATGGTGGACCGGTCGCGTGCCGGCGTGGACCGAACCCGCGCTGCGCGTGGTGTGGCCCGATCGCCATCGCATGACCTACGACGAGCTCATCGCCGAGCTCGACCGCACCGTGCGCCTGCCGGGGTGGACGAACGCGTGGACGATGCCCATCAAGACGCGCATCGACATGCTCTCGACCGGTGTCCGCACCCCGATCGGTGTGAAGGTGTTCGGGCCCGACCTCGACGTCATCGAACGCATCGGCGTGGATCTGGAGCACGCGCTCGCGGCCGTGCCGCACACGCGCAGCGTGTACTCCGATCGCAACACGGGCGGCCTGTACGTGGACATCGTGCCCGACCGCGAGGCCCTGGCGCGTTACGGGTTGTCGCTCGGCGACGTGCAGGACGTGGTCGAGGCGGCGATCGGCGGGGAGCCCATCGAGGTCACCGTCGAGGGTCGCGAGCGCTTCACCATCAACGTGCGCTACCCGGCCGCGTTGCGGCAGGACGTGGAGCGTCTGCGTCAGGTGCTGGTGCCGCTGCATCGCGGGGCTCGTTCGTCACCCGCGGGTGCGATGGACGACGGGATGGGGGCGAACGGGGCCGCGCCGCTGGACCCGAACCTGCTGCTCGCCTCGAACGGCGTGTCGGACATGGACGACGCGATGCCCGGCATGGGCGGCGGCTCTCGTCCGGCCACCGGTGCGTCGGGTGGTTCGTCGAACGGCATGCCGGGCATGGGCGCGCGCGGGCTGTCCACCGGGGCGCCGGGCACGGCACCGTCCGCCGGACGCGCGGACGCGGTCTCGCTCGAGCGCTGGGCGACCGCGGGCGGTGCGCACGTGCCGCTGGGGCAGGTCGCGCGCATCTCGGTCTCGAGCGGTCCGCCCATGATCCGCGACGAGGCCGGCATGCTGGTCGGCTACGTGTACGTGGACATGGACGCCGGTCGCCGCGACATCGGGCACTACGTCGAGGACGCCAAGCGCGCGGTCGCACGCAGCGTCACGCTGCCGCCGGGCTACTTCCTCAAGTGGACCGGGCAGTACGAGTTGCTCGAGCAGATGCAGTCGCGCATGCGCTGGCTCGTGCCGCTCACGTTGCTGCTCATCGTGCTGCTGCTCTACTCGAACTTCGGGCGCATCGCACCGGTGCTCATCGTGCTGTGCTCGGTACCGTTCTCGCTCGTGGGCAGCGTGTGGCTCATCACCGCGCTCGGCTACCACCTGTCCACCGCGGTGTGGGTCGGGTTCATCGCGCTGGTCGGACTCGCCACGCAGACCGGTGTCGTCATGGTGGTGTACCTCGACTCGGCCTACGAGCGCGCCAAGCGCGAGGGGCGCATCCGCGGCTACGACGACATCGTCTCGGCCGTCATCGAGGGTTCGGTGCAGCGTGTGCGGCCGAAGCTCATGACCGTCGCCACCACGCTCATCGGCCTGCTGCCGCTGTTGTGGTCGGACGGCGCCGGAGCCGACGTCATGAAGCGCGTCGCCGCGCCCATGGTGGGCGGGCTCATCACCTCGGCGTTCCTGACGCTCGAGATCATCCCCGTCGTCTACGCGTGGTGGCGCCACCGTGAGTGGAAAGCCGAGACCGCGCGTGCGAGGGTCTGACGCATGTCCACGTTCATCCCGCTGACCTCGATCCGGCGCGAGGGCGAGACCCCGCCGCCGGTCGAGACCGTGCGCCTGCGCATCTCGGGCATGCACTGCGCCTCGTGCGTGGGACGTGTCGAGCGCGCACTCGTCGGGGTCGCGGGCGTGCGCTCGGCACGCGTGAACCTCGCCACCCAGCGCGCCGAGGCCGACGTCGCGCCGGGGGCGGGCGAGGGCACGACGACCGCGCTCGTCGAGGCGGTGCGTGGCGTGGGCTACGAGGCGCACCCGGTGGCCACTCCCGTGGCCGACGATCGCGAGGTCGCCGAACGTGCGGCCGAGGAGGCCGCCGAACGTCGGCGCTTCGCGCTCGCGGCCGGGTTCGGCGCGGGGGTGTTCGTGCTCGCGCACGTCGGTCTGGTCGCGCCGGGCGCGCTGCCCGGCACACCGTGGCAGCAGGGCGTGGCCCAGGCGATGCTCGCGATCCCGGTGCAGTTCGTGGCGGGTGCGCCGTTCCTGCGCGGGCTCGTGCGCGGCGTGTGGCATCGCCGACCCGACATGGACACGCTCGTGGGGTTGGGCACGCTCACCGCGTTCCTGTACTCGGTGTGGGTGTTGCTCGCGGGCCCGGTCGAGGTTCATGCGGGGCACGGCATGCTCGACCTGTACTTCGACACCTCGGCCACCATCGTGGCGTTGGTGCTGCTCGGTCGCGTGCTCGAGGCGCGTGCGCGCACCGGCACCTCGCGCGCGCTGCGCGCGTTGCTCGAGTTGCGTCCGCGCACCGCGCAGCGCGTGCGCGGTGGGCACGAGGAGACGGTTCCGCTCGACGACGTCGTGCCCGGCGACGAGCTCGTCGTGCGACCCGGCGAGCGCATCCCGGTGGACGGTCGCGTGCGCGAGGGTCGCACCGCGGTGGACCGCTCGCTCGTGACCGGCGAGAGCCTGCCGGTCGAGGTGGGCCCGGGCGACGTCGTGACCGG
>JBEGJG010000246.1:0-3887 GCA_041184705.1 Candidatus Eiseniibacteriota bacterium | reverse complement strand
GCGGGCGCGGGCGGTTCGATCTCGCCCAGCGGCAACCAGTCGGTGAGCCACGGCGATAGCCTCGCGTTCACCATCACGCCGGACGCGGGTTACAGCATCGCGGACGTGCTCGTGGACGGCGTGTCGGTCGGTGCGGTCGGCTCGTACACGTTCTCGAACGTCACCGCGGGTCACACCATCGCGGCGTCGTTCAGCCTGAACAGCTACACGATCGCGGCCTCGGCCGGCGCGGGCGGCTCGATCTCGCCCAGCGGCAATCAGTCGGTCGCCCACGCCACGGCGATAGTCTCGCGTTCACGATCACGCCGGACGCGGGCTACAGCATCGCGGACGTGCTGGTGGACGGTGTCTCGGTCGGCGCGGTCGGCTCGTACACGTTCAGCAACGTCACCGCGGGCCACACCATCGCGGCGTCGTTCTCGCTCAACGCGTACACGATCGCGGCCTCGGCGGGCGCGGGCGGCAGCATCTCGCCCAGCGGCAATCAGACCGTCAACCACGGTGACAACCTCGCGTTCACGATCACGCCCGATCCCAACTACCTGATCGCCGACGTTCTCGTGGACGGCGTGTCGGTGGGCGCGGTCTCCAGCTACACGTTCACCAACGTGACCGCGGGTCACACGATCGCGGCGAGCTTCGTGATCGATGCCACGGCCACCGTCTCGGCGCTGTCGCCGACCAGCAAGGTGTCCACGGTCGCCACGGCGCGCGTCCCGGTCGTGCTCTCGCGCAACATCACGACTCCGATCTTCCTCTACAGCGTGGACCTCACGCTCTCGGGGCTGTCCGCGGACACCTCGTCGTTCATCGAGCGTGGATTCCTCAAGGCCAGTGGGTCTCAGACCACCTTCCAGGTCGTGGACCACGGCAGCGGTCGGTTCACGGTGGACGCGGCGACGCTCGCACTGCCGTGCGGATCGGCCTCCATGGGGGACACGCTCTTCACGATCGACGTGAGCAGCGCGCTCCTCGCGGGCTTCGGAACGGTCACGATCGACTCTCTGGTCCTCCGTGATTGCTCCAACGCCACCATGGCCTCCGCGGTCGGCAGCAGTGCGACCGTGGAGGTGGAGCGGACCCCGCCGGTCGTGACGCTGCTCGCGCCTGCGGATGGGGCCACCATCGTCACCGGGACCACGGTGAACCTCACCTGGACGGCCACCGACAACGACTCCATCGCGGCGAACGGCATCTCGATCGAGTACTCGGTGAACGACGGCGCCACGTGGCTGCCCCTCGCCGCTGGTATCGCCAACACCGGCTCGTACGCGTGGGCGGTGAGCGACAGCACGCTGCCGAACTACCTCGATATGGACAGCGACGGGGACGGGATCCTCGACTATGCCCTCAAGTACCGCGTGTGTGCGGTTGACGTGGTGGGCAACACCGCCTGTGCGTCGCGCGCTCTCAACCTGCAGCGTCCGACCACGATCGCGCTCGTCAGCGACGTGAACCCGTCGGCAGCCGGTCAGGCGGTCACGCTCACCGCGACGGTCTCGGGTGTGGGCGTGTTCGCGGGGACGGTCGAGTTCTTCGATGGCAGCGCCTCGCTGGGCACCGATTCGCTCACCGCGGGTGTGGCGACGCTCTCCACGTCCGCGCTCTCGGTCGGCACGCACTCGCTGACCGCGGTCTACTCGGGCTCGGCCCAGCACATCGGCAGCACCTCGGCGGCGCTCTCGCAGGTCGTCAACGCCGCTGCCACGTCCACGGCGATCGCCTCGTCGGTCAACCCCTCGGTGGCGGGCGAGTCGGTCACGTTCACGGCCACCGTGTCGGTGGATCCGCCGGGCTCGGGCACGCCCACGGGTACGGTGGAGTTCTTCGACGGCGCCACCTCGCTCGGCACGGCCTCGCTGAGCGGCGGCATGGCGGCGATCAGCACCTCGGCGCTGGCTCTGGGTTCGCACGACCTCACCGCGGTGTACGCGGGGGATGCGAGCTTCACGGGCAGCACCTCGGCCATCCAGGCGCATGTGGTCGGCCAGTCCGCCACGAGCACCGCGCTCGCCAGCAGTGCCAACCCGTCCACCTACGGGGAGAGCGTGACGTTCACGGCGACCGTGTCGGTGAACCCGCCGGGTTCGGGCACGGCCACGGGTACGGTGGAGTTCTTCGACGGTGCCACCTCGCTGGGCACGGCGACGCTCTCGGGCGGGTCGGCCGCGATCTCGACCGCGGCGCTCGCGGCGGGCACGCACAGCATCACCGCGCAGTACCTGGGTTCGGCGGACCTCACGGGTAGCACCTCGGCCGCCGTCTCGCAGGTGGTCGGCTCGGCCGGCAGCAGCGTCTCGCTGGCCGTGAGCGCCAACCCGTCGGTGTACCTGGACGCGCTCACGCTCACCGCCACGGTCACGCCGTCCGCAGCGACGGGCACGGTGGAGTTCTTCGACGGCGCTACGTCACTCGGCACGGCCTCGGTATCGGGCGGTTCGGCCGCGATCGTCGTCTCCTCGCTCGCGGTCGGCTCGCACTCGCTCACCGCGGTGTACGGCGGCGAGCCGAACTACGGCGGGGCCACCTCGGCGGCGGTCGCGCTCGAGGTGAAGGCCAGCATCGTGGCCACGGCGGGGGCGAACGGCTCCATCGCGCCGTCGGGCACGACGCTCTACAGCCTCAATGCGACGCCGACCTACACCTTCACGGCCGATGCGGGCTATCACGTGTCCGCCGTCACGGTGAACGGTGCGGCGGTGCCGCTGGCCGCGTCCTACACGTTCGCGCCGGTCAGCTCGAACCAGACGATCGACGTGCAGTTCGAGATCAACCCGCCGGTCGCGGCGATCGCGAACCTCACCGCTACGCAGGTGCGCACGGGCAACGACACCGACGGCAACACCGCGATCACGCTCACGTGGTCGGGCGTGGCCGCGGGCTCGACGGTCGAGGTCTGGCGCAAGGGCTTCGGTAACTACCCCGAGTACGACGACGGTCCGTCGGCGGGCAGCACGCCGGCGATCCCGAGCTCGTACCCGCCCGTCGGCTGGACGCTCACGTCGGTCACGGCATCGGGAAGCACCGACCAGCCCGGCGCGCGCGACTTCCACTACTACGTCGCGTACGTCACGGACGTGTACGGCACGCGCTCGGCGGTCTCGAATCGCACGACCGGGACGCTCAACTACCACCTCGGCGACGTCTCGAACGGCGTCAGCACCGGCGCGGGTGACAACAGCATCAACGGTCTCGACCTGTCGGTGCTCGGCGCCCACTACGGCATCACCGGTGCGGCGGTCACGGCGTACAACTACCTCGACGTCGGCCCGACCACGAACCTGTCGGTCCACGCGCGCCCGACCACGGACAACCGCGTCAATTTCGAGGATCTGGCGATGTTCGCCATCAACTACACGCCGATCACGAGCGGTCCGCTGGCGCACGCGCGCCCGGCGGGGGCTCGCGAGGATGGTGTGACGCTGGCGGTGCCCGAGATGCCCAAGGTGGGTGAGGAGTTCGGCGTGCGCGTGGACTTCACCGGCACGGGCCGTATGCAGGCCATGGCGGTCCAGCTCGCGTGGGATCCGGCGGTGGTCGAGCCGGTGGGCTACACGGCGGGTGACCTGGTGCTGGCGCAGGACGGCGTGGTGTTCTCGGCCGAGCCGGGTTCGGTGGACGGCGCATCGTTCGCGGGAGCTGGCAACGGTCTCGTGGGTGAGGGCGAGTTCGCCACGGTCCGGTTCCGGGTCAAGGCCTCGGGAGACGCGAAGCTGGCGTTCGCCCGGGTCGAGGGCCGCGATGCCGAGAATCGCAGCGTGACGGTCCGTACGCAGCTCGCTCCGACCCCGCAGCGCAGCTTCGTGACGGCGTTCGCGCCGGCGATGCCGAACCCGTTCCAGCAGCGCACGACCTTCATGTTCTCGCTGTCGAAGGCCGGTCGCGCC
>JBEGJG010000245.1:0-3617 GCA_041184705.1 Candidatus Eiseniibacteriota bacterium | reverse complement strand
TGCGCTCGTGTGCAGCCTGTTCGATCCGGCGGCCGTCGAGCTGGTGCGTCGCCTCAAGCAGCGCGACCCGCACCACGCGTTCATCTCGCTCATCTCCGATCCGTCGCAGATCGACGGACTCGCGCTCTCGGTGAGCCCGGTCGCCCGTCGGCTCGTGAAGCACGGCTGGCCGGGACCGCTCTCGCTCATCGTGGAGGCCGCGGTCATCGTGCCCGAGTCGGTGTGCGGGCAGAACGGCACGCTCGCCCTGCGCTGCCCGCGCGATCCGTTGTCCCTGGCGCTGCTCAAGCGCTTCGGCGGGCCGGTCGTTTCGAGTAGCGCGAACCGCAGCGGCGAACGACCAGCTGAGACCGCCGAGGAGGTGGCCGAGCTGTTCGGCAACCAGCTCGAGTGCGTGCTCGACGGGGGGGAGCGTCGCGGCGGCGTTCCTTCGACGCTGGTGGACGTGACGGGGGCGCGGCCGAAGCTCCTTCGGCAGGGCGAGGTGGACGTGCGTCCGTGGCTGGGGGAATTCGAGGACCTGAGCCGTCGTTGACGGTTGACGGCCCGGAAACGGGCCGCCTATCCTCGCGCCACATGTCGTCCCGTGAGAAGCGGTTCCGCGTGCTGTTCGTCTGCTCCGGCAACACCTGTCGCAGCCCGCTTGCGGTGCTCGCGCTCGAGGGGGAACTGGGCGCGGACTCGGATTCGGTGACGGTCTCCTCGGCGGGGACCGCTGCCGAGTCCGGGCAACCCGCGAGCGAGGGCTCGCGTCTCGTCGCGGAGCGTCAGGGGCACGACCTGTCGAAGCACCGGTCCCGGCCACTCACGGGCTCCATGCTTCGTGAAGCCGACCTCGTGCTCGTGATGACCCCGGCGCACCGTGCCGCGGCGCTCGCGCTCGGGGCCGACTCGAGCCGTCTTCACGTGATCTCCGATTGGCCGGCGCCGGGTGACCCCGGGCAGCCGGTGTTCGATCCGTTCGGGGCCTCGATCGAGGCCTACGAGGAGTGTTGGCGCCGCCTGCGCCTGCACGCCCGGCGCATCGCGCCGGCCGTGCTCCGGTTGCTGCGCGAGCGTCGTTCCTCCTGATAGCCGTCCACCATCCCTGGCGGGGGACCCACATGGCGATGACCAAGAGCGACACGATCTGGATGAACGGCAAGCTGGTGCCGTGGGACTCGGCCCAGGTGCACGTGCTCTCGCACGTCCTGCACTACGGCTCGTCGGTGTTCGAGGGTATCCGCGCCTATCGCACCGCGAAGGGGCCCGCCATCTTCCGGCTCGCCGAGCACATCGAGCGCCTCCTGTACTCGGCCAAGATCTATCGCATGAAGCTGCCGTACACCGCCGAGCAGCTCGAGCGGGCCTGCCTCGAGACCGTGGCCGCGAACCGGCTCGAGGAGTGCTACATCCGCCCGCTCGTCTACCGCGGCTACGACCACGTCGGCGTCAATCCGATCGGCACCCCCATCGAGGTCGCCATCGCGGCCTATCCGTGGGGCAAGTACCTCGGGGCCGATGCCCTCACGAAGGGCGTGGCGGTGAAGATCGGCACGTGGGCGCGCATGGCGCCCAACACGCTGCCCGCCATGGCCAAGGCCGGCGGCAACTACCTCAACTCGCAGCTGCTCAAGCTCGAGGCGGTCGAGGACGGTTACGCCGAGGCCATCGCGCTCGACGTGAACGGCTACGTGAGCGAGGGCTCGGGCGAGAACCTGTTCCTCGTCCACAAGGGTGAGCTCATCACGCCGCCGATGCACAACAGCATCCTCGCCGGCATCACGCGCGACAGCGTGCTGCGCCTGGCGCAGGAGCAGAATCTGCGCGTGCGCGAGATGACGATCCCTCGCGAGATGCTCTACGTGGTGGACGAGGCGTTCTTCACCGGCACCGCGGTCGAGATCACGCCCGTGACCTCGGTGGACCGCGTCCCGGTGGGTGACGGCTCGGTCGGCCCGGTCACGCAGGCGCTGCAGAAGGCGTTCTTCGACATCGTCAAGGGCGAGGTCGCCGACCGGCACGGTTGGTTGGCCCCCGTCCCGCGCAGCGCACCGGCGACGGCGAGCTGACGATGCGCGTCGCGCTCGGGAGTGACCACGCCGGGTTCCCGCTCAAGCAGCGCGTGCGAGAGGCGCTCGAGCGCCTCGGTCACACCGTCGAGGACGTCGGCACCGATTCCGCCGAGGCCTCGGTGGATTACCCCGATTTCAGCTTCGCGGTCGCCGAGCGCGTGGCCGACGGGCGTGCCGAACGCGGTGTCGTCGTGTGCGCGACCGGGATCGGCGCGAGCATCGCCGCCAACAAGGTGGACGGCGTGCGGGCCTCGGTCGTCACGAGCGAGGACACCGCTCGCCTGACGCGCGCGGACAACGACTCCAACGTGCTCGCCCTGGGGGCTCGCACCGCCCCGAGTCACGACGAGGCGCTGCGTTGGCTCGAGGTGTGGTTGGAGACGCCGTTCGCGGGCGGGCGACACGCTCGCCGCGTGGACAAGATCAAGGACTACGAGTCGAGGCATTCGGGCAGGACCTGATCCCCCCGTCGCCCATGGGCGGGGGAGCGAGGAGTCGAGCCGTGTCGGCCATCCAGAGACAGGACCCGCAGCTCCACGACGCGATCGCGGCCGAGGGTGTGCGCCAGCGCACTCAGCTCGAGCTCATCGCGTCCGAGAACTACGTCAGCGATGCGGTGCTCGAGGCTGCGGGCTCGCTGCTCACGAACAAGTACGCCGAGGGTCTGCCCGGCAAGCGCTACTACGGCGGTTGCGAGTGGGTGGACGTGGCCGAGAACCTCGCGCGCGAGCGCCTCAAGAGTCTGCTGGGAGCGGAGCACGCCAATGTGCAGCCGCACGCGGGTGCGACGGCGAACCTCGCCGCCTACCTCGCGATCTCCGAGCCCGGCGACACCATGCTGGGGATGAGCCTCGCGCACGGCGGGCACCTCACGCATGGTCACGCCGTGTCCGTGACGGGCCGACTGTGGAAGGCCGTGCAGTACGGCGTGCGCGTCGAGGACGGACTCATCGATTACGACGAGGTCGAGCGACTCGCCAAGGAGCACCGTCCCCGCCTGCTCGTCGCGGGGGCCAGCGCGTACCCGCGCACCCTCGATTTCGCGCGCTTCGGTGCGATCGCGCGCGAGGTCGGTGCGCACCTCGTCGTGGACATGGCGCACATCGCCGGGTTGGTGGCCGCGGGCGTGCACCCCAGTCCGGTCCCGCACGCCGCGGTCGTGACCACCACGACGCACAAGACGCTGCGCGGTCCGCGCGGCGGCGTCATCCTGTGTCGGGCCGACCTCGCCGAGAAGGTGGACAAGTCGGTGTTCCCCGGGCTGCAGGGCGGGCCGCTCATGCACGTCATCGCCGCCAAAGCGGTGTGTTTCGCCGAGGCCGCGACCCCCGAGTTCCGCGAGTACGCGAAGCGCGTGGTCGAGAACGCGCGCGTGCTGGGGGAGACGCTCACCGCGCACGGCATCGACCTCGTGAGCGGGGGGACGGACAACCATCTCCTGCTGCTCGACCTGCGCCGACGCGGCATGACCGGCAAGGTGGCCGAGGAGGCCCTGCATCGGGTCGGCATCACGGTGAACAAGAACGCCGTGCCGGGTGATCCCCAGAAGCCGTGGGTCACGAG
>JBEGJG010000244.1:0-3637 GCA_041184705.1 Candidatus Eiseniibacteriota bacterium | reverse complement strand
CGGAAGAAATGACCCCATCCAGAATCCCTCCTTGTGCGGCGAAGATTGTTGAGGGCGCCTTGGAGGGCTCTGTCAGGGCTGTACCGGGCGGTCCCGGGCGATCGGGACAACGACTTACGGCGTCCAGTAGGGGGCTGTCGGGGGCATCAACAATCTTCGCCGCACAACCCAGGCGGTTGTGCGCCCTACCGTTCCAGTCGCTCGAGCATCCGCTCGAGTTCCCGCTCCCAGCCGTCGTCCCGCAGACGGAACCGTCGGCACGCGCGACGCAGCGCGTTGAAGCGTTCGTACGTCGGCACGCGCGACGCGAGGGCGTCATCGGGGCCGTAGCCGCGCAGGAAGGCCGCGATGCCACGCTGTGCGGAGGCGTCGTCGTGGTGCGAACGCAGGTACGCGGTGAGGTAGCCCACGTCGAACGCCGGGTCCCCGCTCGCGGCGTCGTCCCAGTCGAGCACGTGGACGTGCGTCCCGTCATCGAACAACTGCCTCAACTGGTAGTCGCGGTGCAGGGGGACCACAGGGGTCGCTCCCCAGGCGTCGCTCTCGCGCTGCAGTCGCTCGAGCGTGGCATGGATGCGATCGGCCTGCGCGGGTAGCGCACGCGCGAGCTCCTCCGGCGCGGGGCGCATGAGCTCGGCGACGTGGTCCGACATGCGCTTGACCGGACCCGGCACCACCGGGGCGGCGTGCAACTCGGCGAGCGCACGCCCGATGCGCTCGAGCACCGGTGCGCTCGCGGCATCGCCGGGATCGAGCGTGCGGCACGGCGTGCCGGGGACGCGCTCCATCACGAGCGCGCATGGCCCCGCGAGCCACGCCACCGGTGCGGGAACGCGGAACGTGGGGGCGCCGATCGCGGACAGCGCGGTGAGCAGCGCGTACTGGCGCTCGCCCTCGCCGTCGGTGCGCAGCTTGGCCACGAGCACGCGATCGTGCTGCGTCCACTCCACCACCGCGCGACCGTCGGGCGACGACTCGAGCAGCCGCGGCGTCCACTCGCCCGCGAGCCGCTCGGTGAGTGCCGCGCCCGTGGCGGCGATGCGGTCGGTCAGCGTCTCGCGCACGCCAGCACCAACTCGGCGGCCCGACGGTTGCCGGTCGTGAACGTGTCGCGCGTGTACGCCTCGCGCATGGCCGCGAGACGCGCGGGGTCCAGACAGGCCGCCGCGATGCGTTCGGCCGCGTCGTCGGGCGCGTAGGCGTCGAGCACCTCGGCGAAACCGCGCGCGGCCAAGTCCTCGACGCGCTGAAGCTGGTCGTCGTGCGTGCGATGGCCGGGCAGGAAGAACGCCGGGCGCCGCTCCAGCCGGATCTCGCTCACGCTGTTGTAGCCCCCGGCCGAGATCACCGCGTCGGCGGTGCCGATGAGGCTCGCCATCTCGGGCTCGGCCGCGAGCACCACCATGTCGCCGTCCACCGGCGTCACCTCCAGCGTGGCGTTGGGGCCCAGCACGAGCACGTGGCGGAAGCCGTGCAGACGGCCCACGAGCCGCGCATGGACGCGGCGCGCCACCTCCACGAAGCGCTCCACGTCGTCCGCGAACCCACCCCCACCGGGCGTGGACAGCAGACAGAAACCGTCGGGCGCGATCCCGAGCCGCGCCCGCAACGCCGCCATGCGCTCGTCCGAGGCGCGCCGTGCGATGGGGCCCACGAACGTGGTGCGCTCGACGAGCGCGGCGGGCAGGTCGTAGCTGAACTCGTCGGGCGTGTGCGGCACCACGATCGCGTCCATCCCCGCGAGCGACGGGTGCGCGAACACCTGCCGCTGGCGCTCCTCGGCGCAGCGTCGCATCACGAACGCGTGGCGTGCGCCCTCGTGCGTGAGCGCCGTGGGCGGCATGGTGTCGTCCACGATCACGTCGGGCGCGAACCCCGCCAGTTCGGGGGGCAGTTGATCCATGGCCTCGGGGTTCGAGGCGGTGTGCTGCACGATGCGCGGGTCGTCCAACGGGAACGGCGGGGCCGAACGCGTGAAGAACCGCACTTCGGTGCGCGGCTCGAGCGCCAGGATCTCGCGCGCGATGTTGAGCCCGCGCATCCAGTGCCCCAGCCCGCGTCGGTTGTACACGCGGAACAGCACACGCAACGGCTCCGCGCCCCACAGCGCGCGCAAGCGGCGCGTGTTCGCGGCACTCGAGAAGCGACGCTCGATGAGCGCGCGCGCCCCTTCGGCCAGCCGCACGCGAAGCGCCCCGTCCTCGAGCAGCCGCCGCAGAGCCGCCGCGAGGGCTGCGGGGTCGCGCTGCGGCACGCCCAGACCGGTCACGTCGTCGGTGAGCGCCTCGGGGATGCCGGTCACGTCGGTGCCCACGCACGGGGTCCCCAGCGCCATCGCCTCCAGCATCACGGTCGGCAGGCCGTCGCGGTCGCCGTCGGCGGCGATCACGCACGGGACGGCGAGCACCGCGGCCTCGCGCATGTGCGTCTTCACCTGCTCGGGGGATCGCGCGCCCAGCAAGCGGACGCGGTCCTGCAGGCCGTGTCGCGCGATGCGCTCCACCAGTTCGTCGCGCTGCTCGCCCTCGCCCACCACGTCACAGCGGAACGCCACGCCCTCGCGCGCGAGGATCGCCGCCGCGTCCACGAGGTCGAGGAAGCCCTTCTTCTCGATCAGGCGCCCCACCGCCAGCACCACCGGCTCGCGTGCTGCGGGTGACGCGTAGGGGAACGCCTCGAGCGGCAGGCCGTTGTACACCAGCGCGGCCCGGCGCCCGTAGGACTCCTCGAGGAAGTCCACGTTGAACCGGCTCACCGTGACCACCGCCGAGGCCTCGCGGATGCGCTCGGCGAGCGCGGCCGGGTCCACCGACTGCTCGAAGATGTCGCGGGCGTGCGCGGTGAACGAGTACGGCACCCCCAGCGTGCGCGCCGCCTCGCGCGCGACGCGCGTGGCGAGCTTGGCGAAGTGCGCGTGCAGGTGCGTGATGCCGCGCTCGCGCGCGGCGCGCGCCAACTGCGCGGGCAGTTCGGAGTCGGGCCCCTCGAGCTGCACCACCTCGGCGGCGAGCGGCGGCTCGACCACGGCACGATCGGAATCCTTGGGCCGTCGCAGCGAGAACACCACGAGCGGCAGGCCCGCGGCCTCGTGCGCACGCAGCTCGTTCACCACGAACGTCTGTGACAGGCGCGGGTACACCTTGAGCACGTAACCGATGCGGTTCACGCGGGCAGACCCTCCAGATGCGCGACCGAGATCGCGCCCACGTAGGCCTCGCCCCCGACCACCCGCACCTCGACGCAGCCGGCGTTCACGAACGGCATGGCGTGATCGAACTCGCGGTAACGCCGCATGCGACTCGAACTCGGCGAAGGGTCGCCCGCGAGCCACGTCCACAGCAACGCGTTCAGGAACTTCTTGTGCGAGAACACCACGACGGGGCCACTCGCGGCCGATTCGAGTCGCGTGCGCGTCTCGCGCACGCGCGCCATGAACCCGACGAAGGACTCCGCGCCTTCACCGGTCACCGCGTGAGGGTCAGCCGCGGTCCAGTACGCCTCGGCCGCGGGCTTGCGCGTGGCCACGGTGGTGCCGCGGTACTGCGCGGGCGACAGGAACGTGAACTCCTGCACCGGCCAGGTCTCGACGGGCACCCCCGGGAAGCGCGCGATCGCAGCCGCCGCGGTGTCGCGCGCC
>JBEGJG010000243.1:0-6328 GCA_041184705.1 Candidatus Eiseniibacteriota bacterium | reverse complement strand
TGCACAACGGCATCGTGATCGTGGCCAAGGACGGTCAGGGCGTCGTCCATCGCCTCACGTTCGTGCGCTCGGTGGTGGAGCGCAAGGGCCGCTTCAAGCTCTACAGCCTCAAGGACTGACGGCCTCACGGCCGTCCTCGGGCCCCGGCGGAGCGCAGGCCGCCGGGGTCCTTCCCTGTCCGCTCAATCGGTCCGGCGGTACTCGATGTAGCGCGCCGTCTCGTCGGCGACCTCACGACCACAGCGCTTCTCCACCACGGCGAACGCCATGTCGATGCCGGCCGAGACGCCGGCCGAGGTGACGATCGTGTCGTCCACCCAGCGCGCCCCGCGCTCCACGGTGATCGTGGGGTCGAGCGAGGCCAGCCAGTCGAAGCTGCCGTGGTGCGTGGTCGCGCGGCGACCGCGCAACAGCCCAGCGCGCGCGAGCACCGCCGCTCCCGTGCACACGCTGGTCACGAGGCGTGCGTCGGCGGCCACGCGCCGCACCCAGTCGATCGCGGCGGGCTGCTCAACGAGCGCGCGAGCGCCGAAGCCACCCGGCACCACGAGCAGGTCGGTGCGCGGCGCATCCTCGAACGTGAAGTGCGCACTCACACGCAGCCCTCCCGTGGCCACCACCTCACGCTGCTCGGGAGCCACGGTGTAGACGCGGAACGGCGCGCTGGCGTCACTGCGCCGCGACTCGAACCCGGGCTCGGTGCGTGTGCGCGAGAACACCTCGAACGGGCCCGCGAAGTCGAGCACCTCGACCCCGTCGAACACGAGGATGGCGGTGTTCCAGACCTCGAGCGGACGGCGGCCGCTCGTGGCAGCCGCCGTCGTGTCGTTCCCCGTCGCCATGCGGGCCGTCAGTACTTCGCGAGGTCGCGCAGGCCGCGAGCGAGCGTGTCCTTCTGCGGCAGGATCACGTCCTCGAGCTTGGGCGCGTACGCGATGGGCGTGTCGAGCGCACCGATGCGACGAACCGGCGCGTCGAGGTCGGTGAAGCACTCGCTGGCCACCTTGGCCGCGACCTCGGCGCCGAAGCCGCAGAACAGCGTGTCCTCGTGCGCGATGAGCACGCGGCCGGTCTTGGCGACCGAGCGCGCGATGGCGTCGAAGTCGAGCGGCTGCATGGTGCGCAGGTCGAGCACCTCGACCGAGATGCCCTCGTCGGCCAGTTCCTGCGCCGCGAGGTAACCACGCTGCACGAGTGCGCCGTAGGTGACGAGCGTCACGTCGGTGCCCTCACGCACCACACGCGCACGCCCGAACGGCACGGTGTACTCGGGGCCCGGGTAGGGCTCCTTGGCGTACGGCTGGCGGTACAGGTGCTTGTGCTCGAGGAACAGCACCGGATCGTCCGAGCGCAGCGCGGTGCGCATGAGCCCGGCCGCATCGCTGGCGCAGCTCGGCAGCACGACGCGCAGACCCGGGCAGTGCGCGAAGATGCTCTCGCCGCACTGACTGTGGTAGGGCGCACCGCCCCCGAGGTAGCCGCCGTAGGCCGTGCGGATGACGACCGGCGAGCTCCACGCGTTGTTCGAGCGGTAACGCATGTAGCCGAGCTCGTCGCGGATCTGCATCATGGCTGGCCAGATGTAGTCGAAGAACTGGATCTCGACCACGGGCTTCCAGCCCAGCGTGGCGAGACCGATGGCACGGCCGACGATGTTGGCCTCGGCGAGCGGCGAGTTGTACACGCGCTTGCCGCCGAACTGCTTCTGCAGGCCCCACGTGACGCCGAACACGCCACCCTTGCCCTTGAGGTCGCCCAGGACCTCCTCGTGCGAGGCGTCCGCCACGTCCTCGCCGAACATGATGATGCGCGGGTTGCGCTTCATCTCGTCGCGCATGGCGTAGTTGATGCTCTGCAGGATGGTCTCGGCCTGCGCCCCGGGCTCGGGCTGGGGCGTGGACACGAACCGGTCCGAGGCCGGGTCCACGTCGGGCGAGAACACGAACGCCGTCGCCGTGTGCAGCGCCGGCTGCGGCGAGGCCTGGGCCGCTTCGGAGGCGACCCGGATGGTGTCGGCCACCTCGGCGTGCAGCTTCTCGAGCGCCGCTTCGGTGAGCACACCCTCCTTCACGAGGAAGCGCGAGAACGTGCGCAGGCAGTCCTTCTCGGCCTCCTCGTCACGGATCGACTGCGGCTTGTACTTCGTCTCGTCGTCCGACATGGAGTGCGAGTAGGGACGCGTCACCTTGGCGCGCACGAACGCGGGGCCCTTGCGCTCGCGACACCACTTCACCGCCTCGCTCAGGACCTGGTACGAGGCCACGGGATCGTTGCCGTCCACCTCCTCGACCCAGAACAGGTTCGGGAAGTTCCGCACCAGCTGCGCCACGTTGCCGCCCGCGGTCTGCACGTCCACCGGCACCGAGATCGCGTAGCCGTTGTCCTCGACCAGGAACAGCACGGGCAGCTTCATGTTGCAGGCGCTGTTCAGGGCCTCCCAGAACTCGCCCTCGCTGGTCGCACCGTCGCCGGTCGAGACGTACACGACCTCGTCGCCCTTGGCCTTGCCCTTGAGCTCGGGGTACTGGCCCTCGAGGTCCTTGTACTTCACCAGCGCCTCGGCCGCACCCACCGCCTGCAGGAACTGCGTTCCCGTGGGGCTCGACTGCGAGACGATGTTGAGCTTCCGGTGCCCCCAGTGGCTCGGCATCTGACGGCCACCCGAGTTGGGGTCCTCGGCCGCGCCCACCGACGACTGCAGCATCTCCTTCACCGTCATGCCGAGCTGCAGGCAGAGGGCGCGATCGCGGTAGTAGGGGTAGAAGTAGTCATGGCCCGGACGCATCGCGTGACCGGCCGCGGCGAGCACGGCCTCGTGGCCGGCGCCCGAGATCTGGAAGAACACCAGGTTCAACTTCTTGAGCCGGATCTCCTCGTCGTCGGTGCGACGCGAGGTGACCATCGTGCGGTACAGGCCGACGAGGTCCTCGGCGCGGAGACCGCCCCAGCGGGCGGCGGTGGCGGACTTGGTGGTGGCCATGGGGGTTCTCCCGGAGTGGTGGGCACGGATTCCCCGCGAATCTACTGGCTCCCCCACCCCTCGGCAAACCCCGAACGAAGTCCCCCGCGGGCCCGTTCGGGCGGCCGAGAACGCCCTACCAACCCAGCGCGCAGCCGTCCTTGCGGCGCTCGGTCGCGCCCGAGTACACGCCGGTCACCGGGTCGCGCCAGATGGCCTGGTAGCCCCCGTAGTTGCCCACCGCCTCGGGCTCGATGCGGTGGCCGCGGCGGCGCAACTCGGCGATCACCGCGGCGGGCAGCCCGTCCTCGATGTGCAGCACGCCGCCGTCGCGCATCACCGTGCCGGTGGGCTCGCTCGACCCGGTGTGGTGCATGCGGATGGCGTCGCCCGCCTCCTGCAGGTTCATGCCGAAGTCCACGAGGTTCACCACCACCTGCGCGTGACCCTGCGGCTGCATGTCGCCACCCATGAGACCGAACGCCATCACCGGCCGACCCTCGCGCGTCATGAACGCGGGGATGATGGTGTGGAACGGCCGCTTGCCCGGGGCGTACGAGTTGGGACGACCGGGCGTGAGGTCGAACATGTTGCCGCGGTTCTGGATCCCGAAGCCCACATGTTGCCGCGGTTCTGGATCCCGAAGCCCAGCGCGGGCACGCAGTAGCCGCTGCCGAACCCGGTGTAGTTGCTCTGGATGAGCGACACCATCATGCCGCTCGAATCGGCGGCGCACAGGTACGTGGTCTCGCGCCGGTTGAGCGGTGCCGGGTCACCGGGCAGATCCGTCGTCATGGCGCGCGACAGGTCGATGAGTGCGGCGCGACGCTGCGCGTAGTCCTTCGATACGAGTTCCGCGACCGGCACCGCGGCGAACGCGGGGTCGGCGTAGTAGCGCGCGCGGTCGGCGAACGCCAGCTTCTTGGCCTCGGTGAGCACGTGCCAGAAGTCCGCCGACTCGCGCCCCATCGCACGCAGGTCGAAACGCTCGAGCATGTTGAGCATCTGCAGCGCGGCGATGCCCTGCCCCGGCGGCGGCAGCTCCCACACGGTCCAGCCGCGATAATCGGTGCCGACCGGGTCCACCCACTCGGAGCGATGCGACGACAGGTCCTCGAGCGCGAGGAACCCACCGACCTCGCGCGAGTAGCGCACCAACTCGGTCGCGGTCTCGCCCGCGTAGAACCCCGCGCGACCCTGCTGCGCGACGCGGCGAAGCGTGCGCGCGAGCGCCGGGTTGCGGAAGATCTCGCCCTCGCGCGGGGTGCGCCCGCCGGGCATGAAGACCTCGGCGAAGCCGGGCTTGGACCCGAAGCGCGCCGGACCGCGCGACCAGTCGCTCGCGATCACGGGCGAGACCGGGAAGCCCTCCTCGGCGTAACCGATCGCGGGCGCGAGCAACCGCTCGAGCGGCAGGCGACCGAAGCGCGCGTGCAGCGTGGTCCAACCGTCCACGCACCCGGGCACGCTCCACGCGTAGGGCGAGTGGAGCGGGATGGTGCCGTCCTTCTCGGCCGGGATGCGGTCGGCGGTGAGCCCGCGCGGCGAGGCGCCGCTCCCGTTCAAGCCGTGCAGCTTGCCGGTGCGCGGGTCCCACACGATCGCGAACAGGTCGCCGCCCACACCGTTCGCCGTCGGCTCCATGAGTCCCAGGCAGGCGTTGATCGCGATCGCGGCGTCCACCGCGCTCCCCCCCGCCTTGAGCACGTCGATCCCGGCCTGCGCCGCGAGCGGTTGCGAGCACGCGACCATGCCATGGCGCCCGTACACGACCGAGCGCGTGGCCGCGCCGCGACCGGTGCCCGGCGTACCGGCGAAGGCGTCGAACTCGGGAACGAGAGCGCTCACAAGCGCCACCAGAGCGAGGGACAGGCGAGCGACGCGCGACATGCGGGCTCCTTGCGGGTGGGGGTTCGGGACATGGTCGTACGACCCTACGCCCCACCCCCGGCGTGGGCAACGCCGGGCCTGCGCGGGGCGCACCGAACGCTGCGCGGGCGCGTTTGTGGGGCCCGCGAGCGGCCGCCTATACTCGTACCGACCACCGCACGACCCCGCCCGCGCCCGTCCGGCGCGGCGTCGCACCCCATACAGGAGCCTTCCATGGCCCGCTTCACCGGTGTGGACTTCTACGAGATCGACTCGCTCCTGACCGAGGACGAGATCCAGATCCGCGACCACGTGCGCGGCTGGGTCGAGGACCGGTTCCTGCCGCTCATCGAGGACGCCTACGAGAAGGCGTACTTCCCGCGCGAGATCATCCCCGAGGTGGCCGAGATGGGCCTGCTCGGCGCCTCGCTGCCCGAGAAGTACGGCTGCGCCGGCATCTCGGCGACCGCCTACGGTCTCGCCATGCAGGAACTCGAGCGCGGGGATTCCGGCCTGCGGTCGTTCGCGTCGGTGCAGGGCTCGCTCGTCATGTACCCGATCTACGCGTACGGCAGCGAGGAGCAGCGCATGAAGTACCTGCCCAAGATGGCCAAGGGCGAGATCATCGGCTGCTTCGGCCTGACCGAGCCCGACTTCGGCAGCGACCCGGGCGGCATGCTCACGCGCGCCAAGAAGGTGGACGGCGGCTACGTGCTGAACGGCGCCAAGATGTGGATCACGAACGGCACCGTGGCCGACGTGGCGATCGTGTGGGCCAAGCTGCACAGCGAGGCGAAGGGTCGCGAGGTCATCCGCGGCTTCATCGTGGACACGAAGAGCAAGGGCTTCTCGGCCCCCGAGCAGAAGCGCAAGCACTCGCTGCGCGCGTCGGTGACGAGCGAGCTCATCCTGCAGGACGTGTTCGTGCCCGAGGACGGCCTGCTGCCGAACGTCGAGGGGCTGAAGGGCCCGCTCGGCTGCCTGTCGCAGGCGCGGTTCGGCATCGCGTTCGGCGTGGTGGGCTCGGCCATGGCGTGCTTCCACGCCGCGAGCGACTACGCGAAGAGCCGCATCATGTTCGGCAAGCCGATCGGCCAGTACCAGCTCGTCCAGCAGAAGCTGGCCATCATGCTCACCGAGATCACCAAGGCGCAGCTGCTGTGCGTGCAGTTGGGCCGCATGAAGGAGCGCGGCACGATCACGCCGGCGCAGATCTCGCTCGCCAAGCGCAACAACTGCGAGATCGCCCTCGACATCGCGCGCGAGTCGCGCGACGTGCTGGGCGCCAACGGCATCACCGCCGAGTACCCGGTCATGCGCCACATGTGCAACCTGGAGTCGGTCTTCACCTACGAGGGGACGCACAACATCCACACGCTGGTGCTGGGTGAGGCGATCACGGGGCTGCCGGCTTACCGCTGACCCGAGAACCTTCGACCGTCGCACGAACCGCCCGGGGCAACCGCCTCGGGCGGTTTCACTTAGGTTGTGCGGCGAAGA
>JBEGJG010000242.1:0-3647 GCA_041184705.1 Candidatus Eiseniibacteriota bacterium | reverse complement strand
GTGTAGCACGCGAGGCGCGCTCAGGGACGCGCGACGCGACCCGGCAGACGGACCGAGACCGCGGCCCACACCTCGGCCGCGAGCGCGTCGGGCGACCGCGAGGCGTCGAGCACGAGCCAGCGTTCGGGATCGGCCGCCGCCAACTCCAGGTAGCGTGCGCGCACGCGGGCGTGGAACGACTCGGCCTCGAGGTCGAGCCGGTTGGCGGTGCCCGCGGCACCGGCCCGACGCGCGAGCCCCAGCTCGTGCGGCACGTCGAACAGCAGCGTCAGGTCGGGCACCAGTCCGCCCGTGGCGATGCGGTTCCAGTCGGCGAGCACGGCCGCGTCGAGTCCGCGGCCCCCGCCCTGATACGCGAGCGTGGAGTCGCCGTAGCGATCGCACAACACGACCCGGCCCGCCGCGAGCGCGGGCCGCACGGCGGTGGCGACGAGGTCGGAACGGGCCGCGACCATGAGCAGCGCCTCGGTGACGGGCTGCGGATGGTGCGTGCGGTCGAGCAGCAGACCGCGGATGGCCTCGGCGAGCGGCGTGCCGCCGGGCTCGCGGGTCACGAACGGGTCGAGACCCGACTCGCGGAGACGATCCGCGAGCCGGGTGACCTGGGTGCTCTTGCCCGACCCCTCGCCGCCCTCGAAGGTGACGAACAGTCCGGGCATCTCAGCCTCGCTCAGCGCGAGCGCGCCGGCGAGCGGCGCGACCGGCCGGCCGCCTTCCGCGTCGGCTTGGCGCGACGCACCTTCGCTGCGGGCGCCGAACCGCTCGCGGCCGACTTGGCCTTGGGCGTGGTGGCCTTGATGAGCTTGTCGGCGCCCGGCGCGCGCTTGCGCGACGGGGCCGCCTCACGCTTGAGCACCGGCGGCGCGATGCGCATCTGCTTCTCGACCGCCTTCGGGTCGTGGATGTACGACTCCACGAGCTCGCGCGCGGTGTCGTCCGGGATCTGCACCGGCGGCGACTTCTTGAAGTACGACGACGGCGCGATGAGCGCACCCTTGAGGCCGTGGTCGAGCCCCAGCTTGGCGCAGCGCACGGCGTCGATCACGATGCCCGCCGAGTTGGGCGAGTCCCACACCTCGAGCTTCATCTCGAGGTTCAACGGCACGTCGCCGAACGTCGTGCCCTCCATGCGGATGTGGCACCACTTGCGGTCCTTGAGCCACGGCACGTAGTCCGACGGGCCGACGTGAACGTCCTCGGCCGGCAGGTCGTACGGGATGTTGCTGGTGACCGCCGACGTCTTGCTGATCTTCTTCGACTCCAGACGCTCGCGCTCGAGCATGTTCATGAAGTCCGTGTTGCCGCCGAAGTTGAGCTGGTAGGTGCGGTCGATGCGCACGCCACGGTCCACGAACAGGTTCGCGAGCACGCGGTGCGTGATGGTGGCGCCGACCTGCGACTTGATGTCGTCGCCGATCACCGGCAGGCCCTTCTTCTCGAAACGCGCCTGCCAGTACGGCTCACGCGCGATGAACACCGGGATGCAGTTCACGAACGCGCAGCCGGCCTCGAGCACCTGCTCGACGTACCACTTCGTGGCCTCCTCGGAGCCCACGGGCAGGTAGTTCACGACCACGTCGGTCTTCGTGTCCTTGAGCAGCTTCACGATGTCCACCGTGGAGCCCGGCGCCTTCTTGATGATCTGCGACAGGTACTTGCCGAGACCGTCGTGCGTCATGCCGCGCTGCACCTTGACGCCCGTCTTGGGCACCTTGGCGAACTTCACGGTGTTGTTGGGCCACGTGAAGATGGCCTCGGAGAGGTCCTTGCCGACCTTGTTGGCGTCCACGTCGATCGCCGCCGAGATCTCGACGTCGTTGATGTGGTAACCGCCCAGGTTCACGTGCATGAGGCCCGGGATGCGGTCCGTGGCCTTGGCGTTGCGGTAGTAGTACAGCCCCTGCACGAACGACGAGGCGCAGTTGCCCACGCCGATGATGGCGACACGAACCTTACCCATATCCGACAGCCTCCGATCTCTCAGGATTGCGCGGCTTCCCGCGTCGCGAGCCGGCGAACGTGCAGCAGACGCTGCGCGGCGGTCACGAACGAGAAGACGGTCAGCAGGATCAACGCAGCACTCATGGCCCAGAAGGCCTTCACGAAGCCCGCGATGATGAGCAGCACGATGCGCTCGGGCCTCTCGAACCAACCCACGCGGCAGTCGAAGCCGAGCCCTTCGGCCCGCGCCCGCGTGTACGACACCATGAACGAACCGGTCAGCGCGAACACGCACAGCACGGTGAGCGCCAACCAACCCTCGGGCGGGACGGGTCCGCTCGCCGCGATGGCGGCGAACGGGGCCTCGAGTTCGCCGGACGCCACCTGCTCGACCGCGATCCGCGCCTTGTGGTACAGCCCGAGCAGGTTGCCGGCGTAGAACGCGGCCAACCCGATCAGGACGAACGACTCCGCGAGCCGGTCGAGCGTCGAGTCGAGGAACGCCCCGAACGTCGTGACGCGGCCCGAGACGCGGGCGACCTGCCCGTCGAGGATGTCGCACGCGCCCGCGAGCGTGAGCAGCAGCGACGCGAGACGCCACTGGCCGTCGTAGAACGCCCAGCCGCTGAACGCGCTCAGCACGAGGCCGGCGATCGTGAGGTGGTCGGCGCGCAGCCCGAGCGCGACGAGACCGCGCACGAGCGGGTCCACCGCCCGATGCGCGAACGTCTTGAGCGCGTCCTTGTATGAGGCCAACCCGCCCTCCGTGGCCGGTGCCGGGACGTCGCGGGCGCTCACTCGAGCCCCTCGTCGTCCTCGGTCTCGTCCTCGGTCTCGCGCTCGCGACCGCGCTCCGCGCGCGTCCGTCCGCCCAGGACCAGCACCATCTCGCCTCGTCTCCACTCCGCGCGCAGTGCGGCGCGGACCTCGCGCGCGCTGCCCCGGAGCACCTGCTCGTGCAACTTCGTCAGCTCGCGCGCCAGCGCGATCGGACGATCGCCCCACACGGCCTCGAGGTCCTCGAGACAGGCCTCGATGCGGTGCGGGGACTCGAACACCACGATGGTCTCGCGGTGCCCGGACAACTCCTCCAGCCGACGGCGTCGCGCCGCCCCCTTGGGCGGCAGGAAGCCCGCGAACAGGAACGCGTCCGTGGGCAGACCGGAGACCTGGAGCGCGGTGATGACCGCGCTGGGCCCCGGGATGCTCTCGACCCGCACCCCCGCAGCGACCGCGGCCCGCACGATCGGGAATCCCGGATCGGCGATGCCCGGCGAACCGGCATCCGTCACCAGCGCCACGTCATGACCCGCCTGGATGCGCTCGACCAGCGACGCCGCTCGGGCGCGCTCGTTGTGCTCGTGCAGGCTCACGACCTGCGCGGGGATCCCGAAATGCGACAGGAGCCGACGCGTATGCCGTGTGTCCTCGGCGGCCACGAGGTCGGACTCGCGCAGCACACGGAGCGCGCGCGCGGTGACGTCCTCGAGGTTACCGATGGGGGTCGCCACCAGGAACAGGGTCCCGGGGCGGCCGGAGGGTCGCTCGTGGGTCATCCCGGACCTGATGGGGACGGGGGTACTGGTTTCGTCGGAAGCGGGCGGAACCTAGCACGCGTCCCACGGAGCGTCCACCGTTCCAGCCATTTACAAGGTGCTTCGAAGATTGTGGGCGGCGCTCTCCAGCGACGTGGATCGAGCCCACGG
>JBEGJG010000241.1:0-3651 GCA_041184705.1 Candidatus Eiseniibacteriota bacterium | reverse complement strand
ACATGGTGGGACCTCGGGTGGGACGTGCGCGTGCGGCCCCCCCGTGGGGACGCGGCGCGAAGGGTGGCGCGAGCAGTAGCACACGCGCCGCGCACGACCAACACCTGCGCACGCGAGCGCTGCGCGGTATGCTTCGCGCACCGGACCGCCCGCACGGCCGGATCGTCTCGCGAGGATGACGAACCCGTGGCCGAAGGACATTCCATCATCCGTTGGGCGCGACTGCTCGCGCCCCTCGTCGGCGCACCGCTCGAGCAGGTGCGACTGCCCGAGCGTCTGCGTGAGGGCGAGGGTGCGCTGCGCGGGCAGCATCTGCGTCGCATCGGCACGCACGGCAAGCACCTGCTGTTCGAGTGGTCGAACGACCTCACGCTGCACACGCACGCGCTCATGACCGGCGGCTGGCAACTGGTGCGCCGCGGGCGCGAGTTCCGCCCCATCCGCGGCACGGTCACCGTGCGGTTCGTGACCGCTTCGCACGAGGCGGTGTTCACGAACGGGCCCGTCGTGGAGCTGCTCACCCCCGAGGAGCGCGCCTCGCACCGCAAGCTGCGCGCACTCGGTCCCGACCTATTGCACGACCCGTTCGACCTGGAGGGCGTGCTGCGACGCATGCGGCGGACCGCCACGGGGCAGCGCGAGGTGGGGGACGTGCTGCTCGACCAGACCGTGGTGGCGGGGATCGGCAACATCTTCAAGTCCGAGGCGCTGCACCTGGCCGGGCTGCACCCGGCGACACCGGTGGAACAGCTCAGCGACGCCACGCTCACCGACCTGCTCGGGATCGCACGAGCGCTCATGGAACGCGCCGCGCGCGGCAGCGGACCGGTGGTGACGGTCGCGCGCGTTCCGGGCCGCGGCACCCCGAGCGAGCGGCACCACGTCTACATGAGGCACGGGCGCCCCTGCCTGCGCTGCGGCACGCGGATCGAGGCCTGGCGGCAGGGGGCGCAGCGCCGCACCACCTACCGCTGCCCGTCCTGCCAACCCGACGGGACCGGCCGGCTGCGCCTGTTCGACTGACCGCCGCACACCCCTCGCTCCGCCTTCGACCCGGCCGGAGGAGGGCCCGGAGGGCGGAACAGGGTCGCACCTGCCGGGCACGCCTCCAGCCCGCGCACGGGCCTCCCAGGGGCCTTCCCGGGGGCGAGAGCGGGGCCGCCGTGGATGAATCCGGACCCCCTCGGCCGGGACCCTGTCAAGGGGAATTGTGCGATGGCCGATGGAGGGGAGGCGGCGGACGTCGGGAACGGGCCCCCGAGGGCCACTCGCCGCCCTCCCTTATAAGAGAGGGCGCGGCGCCCCCCGGGACCGGGCGAAGCCTTGGATGCGACTCGGCTTAGCGACCGGCGGGGCCGTGGGCGGCAATCGCGACCGGAGCCCCTCGGCTCGTGCCCTCGGAGCGCCCTCTCATGAGGGTCGAACGCGGGGGCCTCGTCGGGCACCGGAACGATGGCCGAACGGGGCCTCGGCGCGAGGCTCGGTATACACATATCCGGCGCTGCACCACCACCGAGCGACTTTCCCACAGGCCCCGCAGCGGGGCGGACCGGAGACCATGAGCAAGAGCCTGATCATCGCCGAGAAGCCCAGCGTCGCGGCCGACCTCGCCAAGGCCCTGGCCAAGATGCCGGGCATGCCCCCGTTCACCAAGGACGAGGACTCGTTCGAGAACGACCGCTACGTCATCACCTCGGCTGTCGGACACCTCGTGCAGTTGAAGATGCCCATGGGCGCCAACGGCAAGAAGCTGGCGTGGGGCTTCGGCCCGCTGCCCATCCTGCCCGAGCGGTTCGACCTCGAGCCCATCGCCAAGACCGAGAAGCGCTACAAGGCCGTGGTCCGGATGATCAAGCGCAAGGACGTGTCCGACCTCATCAACGCCTGCGACGCCGGGCGCGAGGGCGAGCTCATCTTCCGCTACATCCTCGACTGCGCCGGTGTGAACAAGCCCGTGCGTCGGTTGTGGATGCAGTCCATGACGCAGGGCGCGATCCTCGAGGCGTTCGAGAAGCTGCGTTCCGGGGACGAGATGCAGTCGCTGTCCGACGTGGCGAAGTCGCGCAGCGAGAGCGACTGGCTGATCGGTCTGAACGGCACCCGTGCGCTGACCGCGCTCAACTCGCAGCACGGCGGGTTCCTGATCACCCCGGTGGGCCGCGTGCAGACGCCGACGCTCACCATCCTGGCGCACCGCGAACGCGAGATCGCGGCGTTCGTACCCAGGGCGTACTTCGAGGTCATGGCCACGTTCGAGGTGGCGTCGGGCACCTATCAGGGCCGCTGGTTCGACGAGTCGTTCCAGAAGGACGAGCGCGACGACCAGTTGCGCGCCGAGCGCCTGTGGGACGAGGGCCGGGCCTCTGCGATCGCCGAGCGTTGCGCGAACCGCACCGGGCGCATCGAGCAGACGACCAAGCCCACCAAGCAGGCGCCGCCGCTGCTGTACGACCTCACCAGTCTGCAGCGCGAGGCGAGCAACCGGTTCGGCTTCTCGGCGCGGCGCACGCTGCAGTTGGCGCAGGCGCTGTACGACCGCTACAAGGTGCTCACCTACCCGCGTACCGATTCGCGCTACCTGCCCAAGGACTACGTGGGCCAGGTCCAGGACACCCTGGCGGGCTTCGCCAAGCTCGAGGGCCGCGGCGGGTTCCCGTCGGGTGTCGCCGAGCACGCCGGGCGTGCGGTGAGCGAGGGCTGGGTGAAGCCGCTGCCGCGCGTGTTCGACGACAAGAAGGTGAGCGACCACTTCGCGATCATCCCCACCGGCACGCCGCCGCCCGGCAACCTGCCCGAGGCCGAGCAGAAGCTGTTCGACATGGTGCTGCGGCGCTTCGTGGCGGTGTTCTTCCCGAGCGCCGAGTTCGAGGTGACGACGCGCATCACCCGGGTGGGCGAGGACGCGTTCCGCAGCAACGGCAAGATCCTCAAGGAGGCCGGCTGGCTGGCCGTGTACGGCAAGGCGGCCGCGGCCGAGGAGTCCTCCGACGAGGAGGACGACAAGCTGCTCGCGGCGGCCGCCGACGGCGACTCGGCCGAGACGGTGCTCACCGAGGTGCACGAGCTCGTGACCAAGCCGCCGGCGCGCTACACGGAAGCCACGCTGCTGTCGGCCATGGAGAACGCCGGCAAGCTGGTGGACGACGAGGCGCTGGCCGAGGCCATGAAGGAGCGCGGGCTCGGCACGCCGGCCACGCGCGCCGCGATCATCGAAGGTCTCATCTACGACAAGTACATCGATCGCGACCGTCGCGAACTGCGCGTGACCGCCAAGGGCCTGGCGCTCACCGACCAGATCGTGTCGCTGGGCATCGAGGCGCTGGGCTCGCCCGACATGACGGGTGAGTGGGAGCACAAGCTGCGCATGATGGAGCGCCACGAGCTCGGCCGCGAGCAGTTCATGGACGAGATCCGAGGCCTGACGCGCGACATCGTGCAGGCCGCGCGCAAGGGGTTCGAGGACGAGAAGAAGCGCACGTTCCCCGACCTCACGAACGTGACCTGCGGCGAGTGCGGCAGCACCGAGGGCTTCACCCAGAAGAGCACCTTCTACGGCTGCAAGAACCTGGCGTGCAAGCTCAAGGTGAACAAGATCGTGGCCAGCTACGTGTTGAGCGAGGACGAGGTCCGCACGCTCATCGAGAAGCAGGA
>JBEGJG010000240.1:0-4822 GCA_041184705.1 Candidatus Eiseniibacteriota bacterium | reverse complement strand
CGTCACGAGCACACGCGCACCGCTCGCGCCGATCGGATGACCGAGCGCGACCGCACCACCGTTCACGTTGACGCGGTCCCAGTCCCAACCGAGCGCGTCACCGTCGGCGACGGCCTGCGCGGCGAACGCCTCGTTGGCCTCGATGAGGTCGAAGTGGCCGATCCCGACGTTCAGCTTGCGCATGAGGCGCTGCACGGCGTCGATGGGGGCGAAGAACAGGTCCTTGGGCTCACCGCCGCCGGTCGCGTACCCCGTGATGCGCGCGAGCGGCTTCGCACCGGTCTCCTTCACGCGCGCCGCGCTCATGACCACCAGCGCCGCGCCGCCGTCGTTGAGCCCCGGAGCGTTGCCCGCGGTGATGATGCCGTCCTTCGACTTCGTGACCGGGCCCAGCTTGGCGAGGCCCTCGAGCGTCGTCTCGCCGCGCACGGACTCGTCCTTCGCCACGACGAGCGGGTCGCCCTTGCGCTGCGGGATCGAGACCGGCGCGATCTCGGCGTCGAAGCGGCCCGCGGCCTGCGCGGCGGCGGCCTTGTGCTGGCTCGCGACCGAGAACTCGTCGATGCGGCCGCGCGTGAGGCCCGCCTTCTCGGCGGTGTACTGGGCCAGCTCGATCATGTGGCAGTCGTTGAACGCGCACCACAGACCGTCGTGCACCACGCCGTCCACGAGCTTGCTGTCGCCCAGGCGCTGCCCGAGCCGACCCGTGAACAGGTAGTGCGGGGCGGTGCTCATGCTCTCCTGCCCACCGGCCACGATGCAGTCGGCGTCGCCGGCCTTGATGGCCTGCGCGGCGAGCATGACGGCCTTGAGGCCCGAGCCGCACACCTTGTTGACCGCGAACGCGCCCGCGAGCGGGCTGATGCCGGCCTTGATCTGCGCCTGGCGTGCGGTCGCCTGCCCCTGACCGGCCTGCACGACGTGGCCCATGATGACCTCGTCCACACGGTCGCCGGTCACGTTCGCGCGCGTGAGCGCGGCGCGGATGGCGGCGGCACCGAGGTCCGACGCCTTGAGCGTCGAGAGACCGCCGAGGAACTTGCCGATGGGCGTGCGGGCCGCGCCCACGATGAAGACGTCGGGAGTGCTGGACATCGGGAGCCTCGTCTGGACAAGGGGCCGTGCGCACGGAGGCCGGGCGCGGCGGCCCCGAATGGGGTCATGGCGAACCCTCGCATCCTACACGATGCCCTGCGGCCCCGCAGGTGGCCCGGACCCGCTTCTGGAGCGGTCGGGAGCACTCTTCCCCGGGGCCCCGGGCCCCCTCAACGGGGGCGCAGGACGACGATGCTGGCCGTGTGCCCGTGCAGGTGGTTGCGCTCCCCGACCGGGCCCAGTTCGCCGGCGCAGAACATGCCCGCGACCGGGGCGGCGCCGGGCAGGGCCGAGCGCAACAGGGCGACGTCGCGGTCGGGGACGCCGTAGAGCCCGCGACCGCGACCGTTGCACGAGAACATGAGCGCCGCGCTCGCCGGACGGTCGAACGCCTGCGGGGCGAGCAGCATGCCGAGGTCGTCCTCGGCGGCGCGGGCGTCGCGCACGTGCAGCCTGATGCGTTCGCCGCGCTTGAGCGTCGCGGCCACCGCGATCGCACCGCGCGTGCGGTCGGCCCCCAGTATGTTGCGGATGAGGAAGTCGCCACGCCCCTCGGCCTCGGGGCGCGCCGACCGTCCGATGTAAAGGCCCTGCCGCAGGCGGTCGCGCTCGGCGGCCGGGAGCGCGAGCAGCACCTGCTCGAGGCGCTCGAGCGCCGGTTGACCGTCGAGTTCCAGCAGCAGGTGCTCCTCGACCGCGGTGACCTCGAGCAGCGGCCCGATGGGGTCGCAGCCCTGCGAGACGACGACGTCGGCGCGGATCGCCCCCGAGAGCGCGATCGCGAAACCGCCCTCGTGCGCGACCCAGTCGTTGAGCACCACCGTGTTGCCCCCGGGCCGCAGCCCGGCGCTCGCCAACCCGCCCGCGATCCGCACGCCCGGAGCCCAGCGGTCCACGAGTCCCAGCACGCGGTCGGGGTCGAGCGTGAACGGGTCGCCGAACATCAGCACCACCTCGGCGCCTCGCAGACCCGGCGCGAGCCGGTCGAACGCCTCGGGGCCGTCCACGGGGTCCGCCCACGCGTCCGCCGTCATCACGAACGGATCGATGCGCACACCGGGGAGGCGCGCGGCGAACACCGACAACCCGACGCCGTGCTCGATCTCGTGCTCGAACGTCACCACGCCGCGCGCGCTCACCGCGGCGAACGTGGTCGCCGGGCACTCGGCACGCAACGCCTGCGCGGCGGTCGCGGTGCGCTGCGCGCCGGTCCCCGAGACGAACGCCAGCACGAGGTCCCACGGCCCCTCGCCCAACTGCAGGCGGAGTTGACGCGCCACGTCCTCGGCCGCCGCGGACGGCGATTCGAGCCGCGACGAGGCGGCGGCCCAGCGCATGGCGGATGGGGTCACGAGGTCCTCCCCCGGGGTGGGGACTCGCTCAGGCGCGCCGCAGGATCTCGCGGGCGATCACCATGCGCTGGATCTCGCTCGTGCCCTCGCCGATCTCCATGAGCTTCACGTCGCGGTGCATGCGTTCCACGGGCAGGTCGCGGCAGTAACCGATGCCGCCGTGCACCTGGATGCTCTTGTCGGTCACCCAGTTGCCGACCTCGCTCGCGAACAGCTTGGCCATGGACGCCTCCTTCACGTAGTCGTGGCCGGCATCCTTGAGCAGCGCGGCGTTGTAGACGAGGTGGCGCGCGGCCTCGATGCGCATGGCCATGTCGGCGAGCGTGAACTGCACGGCCTGGAAGTTGGCGATGGGCTGGCCGAACTGGTGGCGCACCTTGGAGTACGCGAGCGCGTGCTCGTAGGCGCCCTGCGCGACGCCCAGCGCGAGCGCACCGATCGAGATGCGACCACCGGTGAGCGTGCGCATGAACGTCTTGAAGCCACCCGTGGGCTCGCCGAGCACCTGATCGGCGGGCACGAGGCAGTCCTCGAACACGACCTCGACCGTGTCCGAGCCGCGCAGGCCCATCTTCTTCTCCTTCTTGCCGACCCGGAACCCCTTCGTGGCGGTGTCCATGATGAACGCGCCGATGCCGTTGGCGCCGATCGTGGGGTCGGTGACCGCGGTGAAGGTGATGTACTTCGCGTAGCTGGCGTTCGTGATGTAGATCTTCGAACCGTTCACGCGCCAGTGGTCCCCCTCGCGCACCGCGCGCGTCTGGGTTCCGGCCGCATCGGACCCGGCGTTGGGCTCGGTGAGCCCGAACGCACCGAGCACCTCGCCCTTGGCCATGGGCACGAGGAAGCGCTGCTTCTGCGCCTCGGTGCCGCTGCCGTACACCGGCCCGCAGCCCAGCGAGACGTGCGCGGCCAGCGTGATGGCGGTGGACGCGCACACGCGCGCGACCTCCTCGACCGCGATCGCGTACGACAGCGTGTCCATGCCCGCGCCGCCGTACTCCTCGGGGTAGGGCAGCCCGAGCAGCCCCAGCTCGGCCATCTGGCGCACCGCGTCGTGCGGGAACGTCTCGGTCTCGTCGAGTTCGCGGGCGCGCGGAGCGACCGCCTCCTCGGCGAACCCTCCTCGGCGAACTTGCGGACCATCTCGCGGACCTGGAGGTGCTCCTCCTTCAACATCAGCATGCGCGGACTCCGTGGGGCTCGGGATGACGGACGCGACGCGGTCGAAGCGGGCGTCCTACGGGGCGCGGATGGGGGAAGCCTACCGCATACGGTGGGGACTGCGAATGGGACCGGTCAGGGCTCGGGCTCGGCCCGCACCGCGGGGGCGAGCGCAACCCGTTCCTGATCGGAGAGGTCGCCGCGCGAACGCAGCAGGGCCTCCAATGCGAGCCGCGCCGCGGCCCGGCCGGCATCCGCGAACGGGAAATCGTACGCACCACCCGGAAGGCGCTCGCTCGGCACCACCACGCGCCGCGCGTCGGGGAACACGAGGTCGGTGCGTTCGGGTCCGAACGGTTGACCGGAGCCGGCCGTGGCGGGCGGGGTGACGGTGGCCACCACCACGAACCCGCGCGAGGCGCGGAACGTGGTGCGCCGTGCGCGCGCCTCGCTCCCGCGCGGTGCGGGGATGCGCACCTCGGGCGGGAACCGCACGCTCAGCTCCAGCGTCCACGCCCCCGGGCCGGGGTTCACGTCCACGCGCGCGAACGGGTGCTCGCGTCGCACGCCGCCCGACCACACGTCGGCGTCGCGGAACTCGCAATCCAACGTGGCACGATCGAACGCGGCGTGGAACGCCTGCAGGAACACGCGGCGCTCCGAGGAGTCCGACGGCGTGCCCGCGAACGAGGCGATGCGCACGGGCTCGTCGGCGGCCCGAGCGGATGCGGACACGAGGAGGAACGTTGCGACACGACGCGACGGGACCATGGCACCTCCGGGGGGCGGCGCGGAGCCGCCCACACTCCCCCTAGGCATCGGCCGGATGCGGGTCGCTCTGCACCAGCCGCTCGCCGAGCGCTCGTGCGCGCAGCAGCAGGTCCTCGGGGGCGCTGCCCGGTTCCACGTCGCCGTGGCGCCAGACCACGGTCTCCTCCCAGCGCGCCCCCACCCAGCGCAGGAACCCGCGCACACTGCGCTCGGCCAGCTCGTGCGGGTGCGTGTCGCTGCACGCGGTCACGAACGCCGCGCGACGCGTGCGCGCCCAGCGCGGCACGAACGCGTGCCCACCGTCGGGCAGCGTGACGAGCGGCGTGACGCAATTGCAGCGATCGATCACCGCCTTGAGCGGCGCGCTCACCGTGTCGAAGTACACGGGTGAGCCCACCACCACCGCGTGCGCGCGTTCGAGCAGGTCGTACACGCGATCC
>JBEGJG010000239.1:0-9528 GCA_041184705.1 Candidatus Eiseniibacteriota bacterium | reverse complement strand
CGGTCCAGCACATGGTCGCCACGGGTGCGGATTCCGCCTGGCTGAACCAGATCCAATGGTCGAGTGGCCGCCCGCTCGACACGACCCCCGCACCCACCGTGTACGCGAACGAGTTCGTGGATCGCAAGCTCCCCATCGCCTCCGAGCCGACCGCCTGGGACGAGAACGACCTCGACCTCGACTTCCGGAACACGGGCACCGCACCGCGATTCTTCCGCAGCCCACCCACGCCCGAATCCGCCGAGGAGGATCCCGAGGCCTCGCAGTTCGGGTTCTACACCGACGGCACACTCACCATCACGGTGCGCGGCACCTGCGTGTGGGTGATCCCCGACGGCGTCTGCTTCGGGCGGCGTGTGATCGTGCAACCGGAGGCCGGCGAGAGCGGATCGCTCGTGATCGTGGCGAAGCGGAACGGCCGCGCTCCCGGCTACGAGAACCGTGGCATCTGGTTCCAGGGTGGACTCTCGCTGTCCGACCCCAACAACGTCCGACTCTTCCTGGTGAGCTCCGACGACATCGGAGTGGGTTACGTGCGCAATGCGACCGAGAGTCGCGACGTGCGCGCCCTCTCGGTGGTCGCCGGTGGCACCCTCGCGCTGACCGGGCCCGCGGGCGGCTTCCGCTTCCGACTCACGCACCCGACCAGCATGGATGCGGTCGCGACCACGCTGCTCGCGCAGGACGCCCTTCCCGCGACTTCGGGAGGCAACGGACGCGTGCTCGCGTATTCGGGGGCGAGTTGGAAAGAGACGCGGCTTCCCTGATACTGCGCCCATGAGGTTCGGCATGCGGAACCGCCCATGGGCGGGGCTGGACATCGGCGCGCACAGCGTGAAGCTGATGGCGTTGTCGCCCGGGGCTTCGCGCGGACATCTCGCCGAGGTCCCCTTGCCGCGTCCTCTCGCGGGTGACGAGGCCCCGCCGAGTGCCGCGATCGCCGCACTCATCGGTCTTGCCCTCGAACGCCTCGGACACACGCCCCGCTCGGTCGCCGGGTTCTCGGTCGGCGTGTCGGGCCCCGACGTGATCGTGAAGCAGGTCTCGCTCCCGCTCATGGACGAGGCCGAGATCCCGGGCGCGCTCCGGTTCGAGGCACGCAAGCTGCTGCCGTTCGATCCGCAGACACTCGTGCTCGATCATCAGGTGATCACCCGCCATGCCGGCGAGAAGCGGCTCGACGTGCTGTTCGCGACCGTCTCGCAGCCGCGGCTCGATCGCGCACTCGCTCCCCTGCGCGAGCTCGGGGTCGAGGCCGCCATCGTGGATGCCGCACCTCTCGCGCTCTCGAACGCGCTGTGGTCCACGCTGCCGCGGGATGCGGCCGAAGCGCACGTCTCGCTCGACCTCGGACACCGCGGTGCATGGCTGGTGTACCGGCACCGCCAGTCCCCGTTCTTCGCGCGTCGCCTCGATTGGGGCGGGCAGGCGCTGCTGCAGGCCCTCGCGAACGCGCACGGTGGCGACGTCGAGGCCGCCGAGCGCTGGCTCGCGGCCCCCGAGACCTCGGCCGGCGAGGCGTCCGCCGCGGGCGTGGTGGTCCGCGACGCGATCGCGCGTCTCGTCGAGGAGGTTCGGCTCTCGCTCGCGTTCTACTCGACCACCGCGTCGCTCCCGGACAAGGTCATCCTCCACGTCTCGGGTGGGGTCGCACGACTCCCCGGTCTGGTGGACCTGCTCGGGCATCAGCTCGGCACGCCGGCACGACTGTTCGGACCGCTCTCGGCCGACACCCGAGCCACCCATCCGGCACCGTCCTTCGCACTCGCGATGGGCCTCGCGTTGAGGAACGTATGAGCCCGCTCTACCGCCTCAACTTCCGACGCGAGGCGTTCCGACGGGAGCGCGCCGAGGCACGGGTGCGCGCCATCGGGCTGGCCGTCTGGCTCGCGTACTTCGGCGTGCTCGCGGTGGTCGTCGGGCTCTACGCGCTCAACCACGACTCGCTGCGACGACGCTCCGAGGGACTCGAACGCCAGATCGCGCGCCAGCGCGCGGACAGCAACGGCGGCGACGCCTGGATCCCCCGCCCCGAGGAGGCCGCGCTGGTCGAGCCGTGGGTGGGTGACGTCGCACGCTGGCGCGACCTGCTCGTGCGACTGCCGGGATTGCTGCCCGAGGGCGGACGGCTCACCGCTTTGCAGTGGAACCCCGACGAGCTCACCGGTGGCGAACGACGACTCGTGCTCAACGGTCTGCTGCGCGCCGACCGTGATGCCGACCCCACCGCCGCGGTCACCGACCTCGTGGGGGCCATCGCCGCGGACTCCCTCGTCTCGGCCCACTTCCGGAGCGTTCGTCTGGTCTCGACCCGCACCGCCGCCGACGGCACGGCGGAGTTCACGGTGGAGTGCCGATGAGCACCCCGACCCCGTCGCCCTGGACCCGTTCGCTCGGCCCCGCGCTGCTCGCGCTCGGCACGTTCGCGGTCTTCTCGCTCGTGCATTCGCTCTCGTTCCAGCCGCTGGCCGCACGCTACCGGGCGCAATTGACCGAGGCCGGCGCGGTCGGGGCCTCGATCGACCCGCGCCTCGCGGTCTCCCCCGTCCCCCCACGCGTGCAGGAACTGCTGCGACTCAACTCCGTCACCTCCCCCGAGGCCGATCGCCTCATGGCCTCGGGCCAGTTGGCGACCGACCTCGTGCGAGACGTCTCGGAACTCGCCGACGGCATCGGGCTCGACATCGTGGAATCCGAACCCGGCCTGGTGACCCGGAGCGGCGGCACGCTCGAGGTCCGGGCCCAACTCCGGCTCCGTGCGCGCTACACGCAGATCGTGGAGCTGCTCGACCGCTTCGCGCAGCAGCGTGCGCTGGTCCGGATCGAACGACTCATGGTGTCGCCCGGGGAGGGCGAAACCGTGGATGTGGAACTGCACGTGGCCAGCGTGCTCCTGAAGCGGGGAGCCACGACGCCATGAAGCGCGACTGGACCACGTGGTTCTCGCCCGTCGTGGCGCTCGCCGTTCTGGTGGCGGTCGGGGTGCAGACGGACTCGGCGCTGCGCGTGACCGGGGCCTTCGGCACCGGGGGCACCACCGCGAGCACCCCCATGTCACCCGCGTTCCGCACGCTCGAGGCGGCCCTCGACCGCCAGGATGCGGGCGTCGCGCGGGAGGGCCTGCGCGACCCGTTCAGGTTCTCCCGCCCCGTGGCCGATACCCCTGCGGCAGCCCCCGATCGGACCGAGCCGCGCCCGCGCACCGCCCCCGCGGTCGAAGCGCGCCCCGTGCTGACGGCGATCCTGTTCGACGACGACCCGCGTGCCCTCATCCGTTGGAAGGACCGCGAGTGGACGATCCGGCAGGGCGGGCTGTTCGACGACTTCGTGGTCGTGGGCATCACCCGCGACCAGGTCACGCTCCGTCGCGGCGAGAGTTCGATCGTGCTGCGGCGGCCCACTCCCGGAGACCGACCGTGAACCCGCTCCTCCGTCCGTTGCGACTCGCCGCGACCGCGCTCGCGCTCGTCCTCGCCCCGGCCGTGCACGCGGCCCCCGCGCTGGACCGTCCGATCTCGCTCGACGCCGACGACGCCAACCTGCCGGCGGTGCTCCGGAAGGGCGACCTCAACATCGTGACCGGCCCCGGCGTGTCGTCGGGCAAGATCACGATCCACCTCAAGGACGTGCCGGTCGAGCAGGCGGTGAACCTCGTGGTGCGGGCCGCCGGTCTGGCCTACGAGCGCATCGGCAACTCGATCCTCGTGGCCGAGGCGCGCGCCCTCAAAGACGAGACCGGTCTGTCGTCCTACACCATCGCGCTCCAGTACGCCGACGCCACCGAGGTGGCCGCGGCCCTGCGCGGGCTGTCGGACAACATCCAGGTGGACCGCGGCGGCAACCGTCTCATCGTGGTGACCTCCCCGCGCATCATCGCCGACATGCAGGCCGTCGTCGCGACCATGGACCAGCCCGCGCGGCAGGTCATGCTCGAGGCGCGCGTCATCGAGGTGAGCACCGACGGTCTCAAGAAGCTGGGCGTGGACTGGAACCTGCTCAACCGGCAGGGCTTCACGTTCATCGAGGGCACCGATGCCCCGACCTTCACCGGCAACCTCGAGGAACCCGGCCCGCTCACCGAGGCCCCCGGCGTGCCGGGCACCCCGGGCACGGGCGACGTCTGGAAGCTCGGGAACTTCAGCCGCCTGCCCAAGGTGTTCCGCGTGTTCCTCGACGCGCTCATCCAGGACGGCAACGCCAAGGTGCTGGCGAGCCCCAAGCTGGTGACGCTGAACGGCAAGGAAGCGAGCATGCTGTCGGGCACGCGTATCCCCTACCAGACGAACCAGACGGTGTTCGCCGGTGGTGCGGCCGCGCCCACGACCTCGGTGCAGCACGAGGAGGTCGGCATCAAGCTCGCGATCACGCCGCTCATCAACGCCGACGGCTACATCACCGTGCGCATCCGCCCCGAGGTGAGTTCCATCTCGGGCTTCCGCGGACCGTCCGCCGACCTGCCGGTCGTGGCCACGCGTCAGGCCGAGACCACGGTGCGGCTCAAGGACGGCAACTCGGTGGTCATCGGTGGCCTGCTGAGCGAGGAGAGCACCGTGAACACCACCAAGGTGCCCCTGCTCGGCGACATCCCGCTGCTCGGCTGGATGTTCCGTCACCAGAAGGTGACGACCGCCAGGCGCGACCTCGTGATCGAGGTCACGCCGCGCCTGCTGCCCGACCCGGCGAAGTGACGTCCGAGGCACCACGGGCCGGGACCGTCGCATCCGGTCCCGGCCCGTGGCGCATCCCGTGCGATCAGAGGAGCGGGAAGCCGCTCATCGCCACCACGCCCGCCATCCATCCCAACCACCGCCCCAGCGCCACGGTCATCGCGATCGTCACGACCGCGAGGCCCACGTCGGCGAGGACTGGCGTCTCGCGCCGGGAACGGTAGAGTGCCAGCATCAGCAAGGGGATCAGCGCCCCCTTGAGCAGGACGAACACCGGCCATGCCCCGTGCGCCAGTGGCGCGAGCAGGGGATTGCCCTCGCGGTTGCCGAACCAGTGGATGCCGACCGACGTGAACAACAGGTCGAGGCTGTTCACCACGACGGCCATGAACAACACGAATCGCATGCGAACGACCTCCGGGACGGACGCGGGTCCGACAGACTGACGGACGCGCGCGGCGCACTTCAAGGGGAACCCACACGGTGGCGGGCACGAACTCCCTCGACATGGTCATCGGCACGTTCCTCGCCCTGCTCGGGGCGATTCTCGGCAGCGGGGTCTCGGCGCTGGCCTGGCGCCTGCCGCGCGGGGAGTCGTGGGTCCGCGGCCGGTCCCATTGCACGCGCTGCAACCGCACGCTCGGGCCGCTCGACCTCGTCCCCGTCCTGAGCTGGCTGGCCGCGCGCGGCCGCTGCCGGGGCTGCGGCGAGCGCATCGGGGTGCGCTACCCCCTCATCGAGGCGTCCTGCGCGGCGTGGGCGGTGCTGGCGTGGGGCCACCTCGGCCCCGTGACGGCCTACCCGCTCGTTCTGGTGTGGGGCTGCCTGCTCGTGGCGCTGTTCGTCATCGACCTCGACTTCCAGTTGCTGCCCGACGCCCTGACGCTGCCCGGCACCCTGCTCGCGGTCGCCGCCACGATGCTCGGCCCCGGACCCCGGCACGCCCTGCTCGGCATGGCGGTGGGCGCGGGCTACCTGTGGTTCTTCATGTGGCTGTGGGAGACGCTGCTCAAGCGCGAGGGCATGGGCGGCGGCGACGTGAAGCTGGGTGCGATGTTCGGCGCCCTCGTGGGTCCGGTCGGCGCGTTCGTCACCATCTCGCTCGCCGCGCTCGGCGGCTCGCTCGTGGGCGGCGTGCTCATGGCGACCCGGCGCGGCGACATGCGCACCGCGCTGCCGTTCGGGGCGTTCCTCGCTCCGGCCGCGATGATCGCCTACCTGTGGGGCGACGCGTGGGTGGCCGCCTATCTGGGGCTGCTGCGCCGCTGAGTCGCGGGGTTTGACGGGGCGCGGCGCGCGTCCCCATCATCGGTGCACCCCGTCCCCCACCGGAGCGCGCCATGCCCTCGATCCACTCCCGCATCACCGGCCTCGGCTTCCACGTCCCGCCGCGCGTCGTCACCAACCACGACCTCGAACAGGTCATGGACACGAACGACGCCTGGATCGTGGAGCGCACCGGCATCCGCGAGCGCCACTTCGTGGACGAGGGCACCGGCTCGAGCGACCTCGGCGTGGAGGCCGCGCGCCGCGCACTCGCCGACGCCGGCCGCACCGCCGCCGACGTGGACTTCGTCATCTTCGCCACCACGACGCCCGACTGGATGTTCCCCGGCAACGGCGTGATCGTGCAGCAGGCGCTGGGGCTCGGCACCGTGGGCGCGCTCGACGTGCGCAACGCGTGCAGCGGGTTCGTGTACGGGTTGTCGGTGGCCGACGCGTTCGTGCGCATGGGGCGCTACCGCTGCGTGCTCGTCTCGTGATCGGCGCCGAGGTGCAGAGCACCGGGCTCGACCTGCCGTGCGAGGCCCCGCGCGGCATCCTGTCGTGGGCGCTGCACTCCGAGGGGGCGCTGGCGCGCGAGTTGTGGTGCGAGGCCCCGACCTCGCGCGAGAGAGGCCGCATCACGCCCGAGATGCTCGCGGCCGGCCGGCACTTCCCGCGCATGAACGGACGTCAGGTGTTCAAGAACGCCACGACGCGCTTCCCCGAGGTCATCCACGAGGTGCTGGCCGCGAGCGGACACACGCTCGACGAGGTGAGCCTCGTGGTGCCGCATCAGGCCAACCGCCGCATCGGTGATGCGGTCGCCGAGCGTCTCGGGCTGCCGGGCGACAAGGTGTTCCAGAACATCGAGCGGTACGGCAACACCACCGCCGCGAGCATCCCGATCGCGCTCACCGAGGCCCGCGACGCGGGCCGGGTGCGCGACGGCGACCTCGTCGTGCTGGCCGCCTTCGGCGCGGGCTTCGCGTGGGCCGGCTGCGTCATCCGCTGGTGAGGCGCACCGCTTGCCGAGCGTGGTCGCACCGCGCTAGCGTGGCCGTCCACCGTCCCACGCCCGGTGCGCGCATCGCGCGCCGCACCGACGCCCCCGGAGGCCGACCGTGACGCCGTCCCCGAACCCCACCGTCCTCGCCCTGCGCCTGCTGCTCGTGGGCGCGCTGGCGACCGCCGCCCTGCCCCTCACCGGCTGCTCGGTGAAACGGTTCGCGGTCGGCAGCGTCGCCAACTCGCTCACCTCGGGCACCGACGTGTTCGCGACCGAGGACGACCCCGAGCTGGTGCGCGACGCGCTGCCGTTCGGGCTCAAGACCATGGAGTCGCTGCTCGCCACCGTGCCCACGCACGAGGGTCTGCTGCTGTCGCTCTGCCAGGGCTACACGCAGTACGCGTACGCGTTCGTGCAGTCCGAGGGCGACCTGCTCGTGAACACCGACTACGCGCGGGCCACCGAACTGCACGAGCGCGCGTTCCGTCTCTACCGTCGGGCACGCGGGTACGGCCTGCGCGCGCTCGCGTTGCGTCACCCGGGGATCGCCGACTCGCTCGCGCTCGCGCCCGACCGCGCGGCCGCCCGACTCGAACGACGCGACCTCGCCGCGCTCTACTGGACGGCCGCGGCCTGGGGCTCGGCGATCGCGCTCGGCAAGGACCGCCCCGAGATGCTCGCCGACCTGTCGGCCATCCGTGCGCTGGTCGAGCGCGGACTCGCGCTCGACGAACGCTACCTCGCGGGCGCGTTCCACGACGCCGCCATCGTGCTCGACGCGCTGCCCGCCGGCATGGGGGGCTCGCCGGAGTCCGCTCGCCGTCACTTCGCGCGCGCCGTCGAGCTGTGCGGGGACACGCGGCCCGCGCCTTACGTGACCGTGGCGCAGACGCTCGCGGTGCAGGCGCAGGACCGCACCGAGTTCGTGCGCCTGCTCGAGCGCTCGCTCACGTTCGACCCCGACCGCGACCCCACGCAGCGCCTCGCGACCATCGTGCTCCAGCGCAAGGCGCGCGCCCTGCTCGCGCGCCAGGACGAGTTCTTCCTCGACGCCCCCACCGAGGATCCGCTTTCCGCTCCCGACACCACCACGACCCAGGAGAACCGATGACCGTCCCGATGTCCCGCATCCTGCGCTTCCTCCCCATCCTGCTCCTCGCCCTCGCACTGAGCGCACCCGTCGCGCAGGCCCAGAACTCGGTGGTGAAGCTCGCCACGCTCGTGCCCGAGGGCTCGGTCTGGGACAAGGCGCTCCGCGACATGGGCTCGGAGTGGACGACGGCCACGCAGGGCCGCGTCTCGCTGCGCGTCTATCCCGGCGGTGTGGCCGGCGACGAACCCGATGTCGTGCGCAAGATGCGCATCGGTCAGTTGCAGGCGGCGGCCGTGACCACCGCGGGTCTGGGTTCGATCGATCCGGCGTTCAACCTGTTCAACGTCCCCATGTTCTTCACCTCGTACCCCGAGTTGTACGCCACGCTCGACAAGCTCGAGCCCACGCTGCGTGCACGACTCGAGGAGAAGGGCTTCATCCTGCTGTCGTGGGGCCACGGCGGCTGGGTGTACTTCTTCACGAAGCAGCCCGTGGAGTCCGTGGATGCGTTGCGGCGCACGAAGATGTTCGTGTGGGCGGGCGACGACAAGATGTCGAACATCTGGAAGGCGAAGGGCTTCAACCCGGTCCCGCTCGCGGCCACCGACATCATGACCGGCCTGCAGACCAACATGATCGACTCCTACCCCACCACGCCGCTGCTCGGGCTCACGCTGCAGTGGTACCGGCAGACGCCGAACATGGTGGGCATGGGCATGGCGCCGCTCGTGGGCGGGCTCATCATGACCAAGACCGCGTGGCTCAAGCTGTCCGAGGCCGATCGCGCCAAGGTGCGGGCCGCCTGTCAGCGCATGGAGCACAAGCTCGAGGTCGAGGTGCCCAAGCAGGACACCACCGCCGTGGCCGAGATGCAGAAGCGCGGCCTGCGCGTGAACACGGTGAACGCCGCGAACTCGGCCCAGTTCCGCGTGGTCGCCGAGGAGTTCGCGACCGCCATGGAGGGCGTGCGCATCCCGCCCGAGGTGCTGGCCATGGCGCGCCGCGAGCGCGACGCGTATCGCGCGACGAAGCCGCGCAAGTAGGTTCCGCGCCTCTCCTCGTCCCGACCCCGTCCGGCTCGCACCGGGCGGGGTCGCGCGGTTCCGGGCGCGTCTGGCGCACCACCGCGCGGGGTGCGAGAGTCGGGGTCCCATCGCACTCCCCGAGGACCCCGACATGACGACTCCAGGTTCGTTCGTCCGCTCGCTCATCGCCGTCGCCCTCGCCGCCGCGTCGCTCGCACCGCGCGCGGTGGCCGAGGAGGTCGGCACGCTCGGCTACTACCGCTTCCCCGCGATCCACGGCGAGACCGTGGTGTTCACCGCCGAGGGCGACCTGTGGCGGACCACGCTCGCGGGTGGCCTCGCGCAGCGACTCACCACGCACCTCGGCGAGGAGACGCGCCCCGCGATCTCGCCCGACGGCCGCTGGGTCGCGTACTCGGCCACCTACGAGGGACCGACCGAGGCGTACGTCATGCCCGTCTCGGGCGGCGT
>JBEGJG010000238.1:0-6448 GCA_041184705.1 Candidatus Eiseniibacteriota bacterium | reverse complement strand
CGCGGGACCGAGCCGGGCCCCCCTCGCCCCGGGGACCGCCCCCGGATTCGCAATTGGCACCTCGCGGGAGAACGCGCTAGGTTCAGTCCTCATGAACGACACCCTCACCGCCACAGCCCCGACGACCGCACCGCCCGCCCTCGCGGACGATCCGGTCGCGCTCCGCATCCGTCAGCTGCGCATCTCGCAGGGCCTGTCGTACAAGAAGCTCTCGGATGCCGCCGGTGGACTCGCGACCTCGTTCCTCTTCAACATCGAGCACGGTCGCAAGGTGCCCGGCGAGGACGTCGCGGTGCGCATCGCGAACGCGCTCGGGGACGGCGCCTACGAGCAGGTGTACCGCGCGTGGGCGCGCGTGAAGAGCCGTGGCCGCAACGGTCGCGCCGATCACGAGGCCATGCTGGGTGCGTGGGAGCGTCTGCGTTCGGGCTTCGAGCGCACCGATGCCGATCACGCCGCGAGCTCGGGCAACGCGAACAGCGACGGTGCCGATGCCGCGCCCGGCCGCCTGCGCGTTCCGGTGCTCAACAGTGCGGTCGATCCCGGTGACGGGGTGCGTCCGGGTGCCGAGTCGGTCGTGAACCAGCTGAGCCTCGACCCCTCGCTCTACGGCCACGACGCCGCGCTCGCGCGTGAGCGCTTCGCACGCCTGCGCCGTCCGTTCGCGTTCCCGCTCGACGCCACGCAGGCCGCGCGCGTCGCCGGACTCCCCGCGGGCTACCTCGCGGTGGTCACGCGCGAGCCGCTCGATGCGGTGGACGCCACGGCGGCCTACGTCGTGCGAGCCGCGGGGCGACTCGAGGTGGTGACCGGTTCGGCGCTCGAAGGCGCCGCGCCGCCGGACGCCGTGCGTGCGGCCGGACTCGCGGACCCGTCGGCGCTGCGCGCCGCGCTCGTGGGTCGCATCGACCTGCTCCTGCCCGACGTCCGTCATTGAGATGACGCGGGTCGCGCGGTACGCGGTCCGCCTCCTGCTCGTCGCGACGTGCCTCGTGGCGGGTTGTGCCCGCGAGAACGGCGTGCGCGGCTCCGGCACGATCGAGATGGACGAGATCGACGTCTCGTCGCTCGTCGGGGGCCGACTGGTCCGACTCGCGGTCGCCGAGGGTGACACCGTGCATGCGGGCGACACGCTCGCCGTGCTCGACCGCGGCGAGGTCGCGGCCGAGGTCGCAGCGCAGGCCGCCCAGGCCGAACGCGCCGAATCGCAGGCGCGCGACCTGCAGCAGGGCTCGCGCCCCGCGGAGCTCGTGATCGCACGCGAGCAGTGGCGCGCCGCCGACGCCGAGTTGCGACTCGCGCGTCTGTCGTTCGAGCGCACCGAGACGCTGGTGCGCAACGGCGTCGCCGCTCAGGCCGACCTCGATCGCGCGCGCACCGCCCGCGACGCCGCCGAGGCGCGAGCGGCCGCCGCCCGCGAGCAGGTCGAGTTGCAGGAGGAGGGCTATCGGCGACAGCAGGTGACCGCCGCGCGTCAGGGTGCGGCGGCTGCGCTCGCGCAACTGGCCGGGGCGCGCAGTCGGGCCAACGAGCTCGTGCTCACCGCGCCTCGCGACGGCGTGGTGCTGCTCGTCACGCACCAGACCGGCGAACTCGTCGCGCCCGCCGTCCCGGTGGTCACACTCGGTGATCCCGACTCGCTCTGGATGCACGTCTACGTGGCCGCCCCCCTCCTGGAGCGCGTGCGCCTCGGCGCCGCGGCCGAGGTCACGCCGATCGGAGCCGACAAGCCCTATGCGGCGCGCGTCGTGAGCATCGCGCACGAGGCCGAGTACACGCCGCGTGCGGCGCTCACCGAGGAGGAGCAGGCGAACCTCGTGTTCGCGGTGAAGCTGGCGATCGCGCGCTCCTCGGGTGCGCTCAAGGCCGGCCTGCCCGCGGACGTGCGCATCCTCACCGCGCCGTGAGCGACGAGCCCCGCACCGAGGTGGTGGTCGTCCGCGACCTCGCCAAGCACTTCGGGGCCGTGAAGGCGGTGGACGGCGTCTCGTTCGGGATCGGCCGCGGCGAGATCTTCGGCATCCTGGGCCCCAACGGCAGCGGCAAGACCACCACCATCCGCATGTTGTGCGGACTCATGCGCCCGACCAGCGGCGTCGCGGTGGTCGCGGGCGCCGACGTGGGACGCGAGCCCGAACTCGTGAAGTCGCGCATCGGCTACATGTCGCAGGCCTTCGGGCTCTATCGCGACCTCACGGTGGACGAGAACCTGTCGTTCTACGGCGGCGTGTACCGGCTGGGCGACCTCCTGCGCGACCGGCTCGCGTGGGCCAAGGAGGCGATGCGGCTCGGCGAGCTGGGCGGGCGACTCGCCGGGGTGCTGTCGGGTGGACAGAAGCAACGACTCGCGCTGGCGTGCGCGATGATGCACCGCCCCGAGGTGGTGTTCCTCGACGAACCCACCGCGGGCGTGGACCCCGCCGCACGCCGACTGTTCTGGACCATCATCCGTGAACGCGCCGCCGAGGGCGTGACGCTCATCGTGACGACGCACTACATGGACGAGGCCGAACGCTTCGACCGGCTCGTGTTCCTGTCGCGTGGTCGTCGCGTGGCGCTGGGCTCGCCGACCGAGGTGAAGGCCCAGTTCGGGGTCGGCCGGTCGCTCGAGGACATCTTCGTCGCCCTGCAGGAGGACGAGGCGTGAACCTCGAACGCGTCCGCACCATGGTGATGAAGGAGTTCGTGCAGATGCGTCGCGACCCCGCGACGCTGCGGCTCATGCTGATCGTGCCGGTCATGCAGCTCCTCATCTTCGGGTTCGCCATCCGCACCGAGGTGCGCAACCTGCCCACCGTGGTGCTCGACGAGAGCCGCACCGCGCAGAGCCGCGCGTTCGTCGAGAAGCTCATCGCCACCGGCAACTTCCGTGCGGGCCCGCAGGTGGACTCCTACGCCGCCGCGCTCGCCGAGGTGGACGCCGGGCGCGCGCGCGCCGCGATCGTGATCCCGCCGTCGTACGCCCGCGACCTCGCCCGCGGGCGACCCACCACCGTGCAGGTGCTGGTGGACGCCAGCGACCCGACCGCGTCGCAGGCCGCCATCGGCGCGGCCCAACTGGTGGGACAACGCACCAACCTCGAGCAGCTCGCGCAGCGCGGCGGGGGCGTGCAGCCGCCGGTGGACGTTCGCGTGCGGCCGCTCTACAACCCGGCCCTGCGCAGCGCGGTTTTCATCGTGCCGGGCATCATCGGCATGATCCTCTCGAACATCCTCATCATCATCACGGCGCTTTCGATCGTGCGCGAGCGCGAGACCGGCACGCTCGAGCAGCTCATCGTCACGCCGCTCGCGCGCTGGGAGATCATGATCGGCAAGATCGCGCCGTACGTCCTCGTGGGTTACGTGCAGATGACGACCGTGCTGGTGGTGGGCGCGACCGTGTTCCACGTGCCGGTGCGGGGCCCCCTGCTGGCCCTCTACGGCGCGTCGTTCCTGTTCATCGTGGCCAACCTCGGGCTCGGCCTGTTCATCAGCACGCTCGGGCGCAACCAGGCGCAGGTCACCCAGACCGCGTTCCTGTTCCTGCTGCCCAACGTGCAGGCGATGCCGCCGGCCGCACAGGCCGTGGGCGCGCTGCTCCCGCTCACCTACTACCTGCAGCTCATCCGCGGCATCGTGCTCAAGGGCAACGGCCTGCTGCAGCTCTGGCCGCAGATGCTCGCGCTCGCGGGGTTCGCGGTCGCGTTCTTCGTGTTCGCCACCCGTCGGTTCTCGAAGACGCTGGAGTGACGGGCCCAGGCCCCGGAGCCGATCCCATGGAAGTCGTGCGACGCGACGAGGTGCGCCCCCAGCCCCCGGCTCCACCCGGCGAGGGCGTGGACCCCTATCGCGTGCTGTTCCCGATCGGCGCCGTGGCGGCCATCGCGGCGCTGGTGCCGTGGACGTTGCTGCCGTTCGCCGTGCAACCGTGGTGGCCTCGAGCGCTGCACCCGGGTTGGCCCGGGCTGTCGCACCCCTCGCTCATGGTGCAGGGCTTCGAGGCCGCGTTCGTCGCGGGCTTCCTGCTCACCGCGATGCCCGCGTTCACGCACGGAGCGCGAGCCTCGCGAAACGAGGTCGTGGCCGCCGCGCTCGCGGCCGGCGCGTTCGTGGTGATGCGCGTGGTCGGCGTGCCCGGTGCGGCGTTCGCGTTCCTCGCCACCCTGCTCGTGCCGGCGATCGCGGTGCTGCGTCGCGTGCGCCCGGGTGCCGCCGCTCCTCCCGAGGAGTTCCTGCTGGTGGCCACCGGCATGGCGCTGGGGATCGCGGGCGGGATCGTGCAGGCCCTCTCCGAGGTCGGCGCGTTGCCCTCGCAGTCCGCTCGCATGGGGATGCGCTGTGTGTCGCTGGGTCTGCTGCCCGCGCTCGTGCTGGGGCTTGGAGGGTTGCTGGTGCCCACCTTCTCGCGCGTGCCGGACCCGCTCGCGATCGTCGGGGTCGCGCGCGCCGGGGATCGTCCGCGGCGGCGGGCGTTCGCACTCCTCATCGCCATGCTGCTCGTGGTCGCGCTCAACCTGGAGTTCGCGGGACTCGGCACGCTCGGCGGACTGCTGCGCGCGGTCGCGGTGCTGGCGAGCACACTGCTCGCGTGGAAGATCCACCGCGCCCCCGCCGAACCCGATCGCCTCTCACGCGCCCTGCGCGCCGCCGGTGTCGCGCTGGCGACGGGCTTCACCGTGGCCGCGATCGCACCCGCCTGGCGCGTCGAGGCGTGGCACGTGGCGTTCGTGGGCGGCTACGCGCTGCTCACGCTGTCGATCGGCACGCGCGTGGTGGTGTCGCACGGTGGCCACGCTCGCACCGAGGAGCGCGTGGTCCTGTCGCGCCGCGTGCTGACCGGACTCGGACTCGCGGTGCTCGTGCGCGCCGTCGGCCCCCTCGCCGACCCCTCACGCGCCGTCACGTTCCACGCGCTCGCGGCCGCACTCGCGATCGGGGCGATCGGGCTGTGGCTGCGAACCGCGTGGCCCCGCGTGCGTCGGACACGGCGACCCGTCGTGATGCCGGGCCCCGTGCGCGACTGACCGCTCAGGTGCGGTCGAACTCGCCCAGACCCTCGTCGGCGTGGTGCTTGATGATGCGGGCCTCGGCGATGAACACGACCTCCTCGGCGATGTTCGTGGCGAGGTCGCCGATGCGCTCGAGGTTGCGTCCCACGAGCACCAGCGTCATCGAACGCTCGACCTGCTGCGGGTCGGCGATCATGCGGCTCATCAACTCGGCGAACATGTGGCGGTTGAGGTCATCCACCTCGTCGTCGCGACGCACCAGCTGACGCGCGGCCTCCGGGTCGCGGCGCACGAACGCGTCGAGGGCGTCGCGCAGCATGCCGATCGAGCGCTCGGCCAGCGCCGGCAGGTCGGCGATCGGGCGCACGGCCGCCTTGCCCGCGAGCTCCTTGGCGCAGCCCGCGATGTTCACGGCGTGATCACCCACACGCTCGAGCTCGTTGGAGATCTTGAGCGCCGAGGTGATCAGGCGCAGGTCGCGGGCCAGCGGCTGCTGGAGCGCGAGGAGCTGGATGCACGACTCCTCGATGTCGATCTCCATGCGATCGATGACCTTGTCGTCCACGAACACCTCGTCGGCCAGCGCCGGGTCGCGGCGCATGAGCGCCTCGACCGACTTGCGGACGATGCTCTCGGAGCGGCCGCTCATGAGGAGCAGTTGCTCGTTGAGGTGTGCGATCTGCTCGTCGAAGTGACGGTGCATGATGGGGCTCCCCGTGCGCGCGGTGGCGCGCCGATGGGGCCGCGGCTCAGCCGAAGCGGCCCGTGATGTAGTCCTCGGTCAGCTTCTGTCCGGGGCTCGTGAACACCTTGCGGGTGCCGTCGAACTCGACCAGCTCGCCCTGCAGCATGAAGGCGGTGAGGTCCGAGATGCGCGCGGCCTGCTGCATGTTGTGCGTGACGACCACGATCGTGTAACGACCCTTGAGCTCGAGCACCAGCTCCTCGATGCGCGCGGTGGCGGTCGGGTCGAGCGCCGAGGCGGGTTCGTCCATGAGGATGACCTCGGGATCCACGGCAAGACAGCGCGCGATGCACAGACGCTGCTGCTGCCCGCCCGAGAGCTGCAGCGCCGAGCGGTCGAGCCGATCCTTGACCTCGTCCCACAGCGCGGCGCGCTTGAGGCTCAGCTCGACACGGCCCTCGATCTCGGCGCGGTCCTTCATGCCGAGCATGCGCAAGCCGAACGCCACGTTCTCGAGGATGCTCTTGGGGAACGGGTTCGGACGCTGGAACACCATGCCGACGCGGCGGCGCAGCTCGACCACATCGGTGGTGGGCGCGGACACGTCCACGCCGGAGACCGTCATGGTGCCCTGCGTCCGCACGCCGTGGATGAGGTCGTTCATGCGGTTGAACGACCTCAGCAGCGTGCTCTTGCCGCAGCCCGAGGGGCCGATGATCGCGGTCACGCTCCCGCTCGGGATGTCGAGCGAGACGCCCTTGAGGGCGTGGTG
>JBEGJG010000237.1:0-3672 GCA_041184705.1 Candidatus Eiseniibacteriota bacterium | reverse complement strand
ACGCTGGATCTTGGCCGCGTTGCGCGAGAACACCGCACCGGTGAGCCCGAACTCGGTGTCGTTCGCGATGCGCAGCGCGTCGTCGTAGTCGCGGGCACGGATGATCGCGAGCACCGGACCGAAGATCTCCTCCTGCGCGATGCGAGCGGTCGGGGCGACGTCGTCGAACACGGTGGGCTGCACGAACCAGCCCGCCTCGCCCGGCACGCGGCCACCGCCGAGCAGCAGCTTGCCCTCGGTCTTTCCGACCTCGATGTAGCGCAGGATCGTGTTCATGGCGCGCTCGCTCGCCACCGGGCCCATGTAGGTGCCGTAGGTCGCGGGGTCACCCTGCTTCACGAGCTTCTCGATCGCGGGCATGAGCCGGGCCACGAACGCGTCGTGCACGGAGTCCACCACGATGGCGCGCGAGCAGGCCGAGCACTTCTGCCCACCGAACCCGAACGCGCTCTGGGCCACGCCGAGAGCCGCGGCGTCGAGGTCGGCCTCGTCGTCCACGATGATGCCGTCCTTGCCGCCCATCTCGGCGACCACGCGCTTGAGCCACTTCTGCCCCGGCTGCACCTCGGCGGCCAGCTTGTTGATGCCGATGCCGACCTCCTTCGAGCCCGTGAACGAAACGAAGCGCGTGCGCGGGTGACGCACGATCTCGTCGCCGACCACGCTGCCGTCGCCGGTCACGAAGTTCACGACGCCCGGAGGCAGACCGATCTCCTCGAGCAGCGCGAAGAACTCCCACGCGATGAGCGGCGTGTCGCTGGCGGGCTTGAGCACGACCGTGTTGCCGGTCACGACGGCGGCGGTGGTCATGCCCACGCAGATCGCGAGCGGGAAGTTCCACGGTGGGATGACCGCGCCCACACCGAGCGGCAGGTACACCATGGAGTCGTGCTCGCCCGGCATCTGATGGATGGGCTGCGGCGCGTCGTAGCGCAGCATCTCGCGCGCGTAGAACTCCATGAAGTCCACCGCCTCGGCGGTGTCGGCATCGGCCTCGTTCCAGCTCTTGCCGATCTCGAGCGTCATGACCGCCGAGAAGTGGTTGCGGCGCTCCTTCATGCGGCGTGCGGCCTCGACGAGGTACGCGGCGCGCTCGGCCGCGGGCACGCGCGACCAGGTCTTGAAGGTCTCGGCCGCGACCTCGACCGCACGCGCGGCCTGCTCGCGCGTGGCGCTGTGGAACCGGCCCAGCACCTCGCTCGGTCGCGAAGGATTGGTGGTCTCGAACGTTCGAGAGCCGCTCAGGCGCTCGCCCCCGATCACGAGGGGGTACTCGCGGCCGGCCTGCGCGCGCACGGCCGCGAGGGCCTGCTCGTAAGAGGCGCGGTGCTCGGCCTGCGAGTAGTCGAGGTAGGTGGTCGGCGAGTAGGGCGGCAGCTTCGCCGCGTCCACGGGGGCCAGGCGGCCGGTGGTGGTGGACATGGGACCTCCGATGGGCGTGGGCGCCCCGCGGGGCGCGGGGCGAACGGACGAGGATGCGCCAGTCTAGCCCGCCCGCGTTCGCGCCGCACCATCCCGCCATTGCGCTGCCCGACGGGGTGCGCCGATACTCCCGCCCCATGAACCTCCACCCCAGTGCCCGCATGATCCTCGGCCTCGTGACCGGCGTCGTCCTCGGCACCGCCGCCCACCTGCTGTGGGGTGACTCTCCCGCGCTGCAGCAGTTCGTGCGCACGGTCACCGAACCCGCCGGGCGCATCTTCCTGCGCCTGCTGTTCGTGCTCGTGATCCCGCTCATCGTCTCGGCGCTCGCGCTCGGCGTCTCGGGGCTGGGCGACCTGCGTGCGCTCGGACGCATCGGGCTCAAGACGCTCGCCTACACGGTGGTCGTCTCGGGCATCGCGGTGTTCATCGGGATCGCGATGGTGAACCTCGTTCGTCCGGGCGAGGGACTGTCCGAAGGACTCAAGGCCCGCCTGCTCGAGCAGGCCGCCTCGGCCCCCGCGCCCGCGCCGAGCACCTCGGCCACCGGCGTGGACTTCGTGGTCGGGCTGGTGCCGCAGAACGCGGTGAAGGCCATGGTGGACGGCGACATGCTCGCGGTCATGGTGTTCTCGCTGCTGCTCGGACTGGGCCTCGCGGCCACGCGCACCGACGCCGCACGCCATCTCGAGGGCACGCTGCAGGGGCTCTACGACGTCGCCATGCGACTGCTCGAGGGCGTGCTGCGCGTCGCGCCCATCGGCGTGGCGTGCCTCACGTTCACACTCACCGCGCGACTCGGCCACGAGGTGCTGGTGCAGTTGGGCGCGTTCGTGTTCACCGTCATCGCCGCGCTGTCGATCCAGCAGTTCGTGGTGTACTCGATCAGCGTGGCGTGGTTGGGCGGCATGTCGCCGTGGACGTTCTTCCGCGGTGTGCGCGAGGCCATGCTGACCGCGTTCTCGACCGCGTCGAGCAACGCCACGCTGCCCACGTCGCTCGCGGTCGCCGAACGCGAACTGCGCCTACCCTCGCACGTGAGCCGGTTCGTGCTCACCGTGGGCTCGACCGCCAACCAGAACGGCACCGCGCTGTTCGAGGGCGTGACCGTGCTGTTCCTCGCGCAGTTCTACGGCGTCGAGTTGTCGCTCGCGCAGCAGTGCACGGTGGTGTTCGTGTGCATCCTCGGCGGCATCGGCACCGCGGGCGTGCCCGCGGGCTCCATCCCGGTCATCGCGCTCATCCTCGGCATGGTGGGCATCCCGGTCGAGGGGATCGGCATGATCCTCGGTGTGGACCGCCTGCTCGACATGTGCCGCACCACGCTCAACGTGACCGGCGATCTCGCGGCCGCGGTGGTGGTCTCCCGCGGCGAGGACCTGCCCGGCACGCCCGGACGCACGTGACCCCGCCGCCGGCCGCGTTCGGCGCGCTGGTGATCGGGGCCGGCGTGCACGGCCTCGCGACCGCGTGGCGACTGGCGCGCCGCGGCGTGCCGCGCGTGGGGCTGGTGGAGCGCTTCCGACTGCACCACGACCGTGGCAGCTCCCACGGCGAGGGCCGAATCACGCGCACCACTTACGGCGAGGCGCGCTGGGTGCGCCTCATGCGCGTGGCGCACGCCGAGGACTGGCCCGCCCTCGAACGCGCATGCGGCCGTACGCTGCTGCACCGCGCGGACGGCGTGTTCTTCGGTCCGCCCACGGGTGATCTCGACCGCTACGCCGACGCGGTCGCGACCGCGGGCGCACCCGGCGTCGAACGCCTCACGCCCGAGGACGCGCGACGACGCTTCCCCGCGTTCGCGTTCCCCGACGCCCATGCCGTGCTGCGCGACACCACGGGTGGCGTGCTGGCGGCCGCGGACACGCTGCGAGCCCTCGACCGGCTGTGTCGCATCGAGGGCGTGCACGTGCTCGAGGACACCCGCGTGCGCGCGATCGAGCCCGACCACGACCCGGTCGTGGTGGACACCGACCGCGGTCGGTTGCTCGCGGAGCGCGTCGTGGTGACCGCGGGCGCCTGGGTGGGCGACCTCGTGCCGTCGCTGCGCGCTCGCGTGGCGGTGAAGCGCCAGCATGTGGGCTACTTCGCGCTCGAGGGCGATCCCGCCTCCGCGCGCCCCGACCGCTTCCCGGTGTGGGTGCGTCTGGGCCCGCCCGACGAGGGGGTGCACTACGGCCTGCCCGAGTTCGGTCGTCCCGGCATCAAGGCCGCATGGCACGCCACCGCCGGTGGCGAGGACGACCC
>JBEGJG010000236.1:0-4166 GCA_041184705.1 Candidatus Eiseniibacteriota bacterium | reverse complement strand
GACCGACCTGGGCTTCGAGGCCACGGTGGTCTCGCCCCCCGATGCCGAGGGCCGTGTGCAGTTGCGGCGCGGTAGCTTCACCATCCAGTCGCACGTCGCTCGCCTGGCCGCGGTCGAATCCGCCCCGGGGCCGCGCACGCGCCAGCCGGTCGCGCGCTACGAGGCGTCGGACGAGCCGCCGCCGCTCGAGGCCGACCTGCGGGGCATGGACGTCAGCGACGCCCTCGCCGCGGTGGATCGCGCGGTCATCCACGGCATCGGCACGGGCGTGCTCCGCAAGGCGGTGCAGCAGCATCTCAAGGGTCACCCGCAGGTCGAGTCCCAGCGCTGGGGCGAGGGCCACGAGGGCGGACGTGGGGTGACCGTGGCGAGGTTGCGATGATCGGGGGGAGCGTGCGCTGGTCACCGGTGGGCGCGGGCGGTGGGCGCGCGGGCGCCGACGAGTGGGTCGAGCGCGTGCGCGCGGCGACCGACATCGTCGAGCTCGTGGGCCAGACCGTGCCGTTGCGCCGTGTGGGCCGCAACCACGTCGGGCGCTGCCCGTTCCACGACGAGAAGTCGCCGTCGTTCTCGGTCAACGCCGATCGTCAGTTCTACCACTGCTTCGGCTGCAAGGCCGGAGGCGATGCGTTCAAGTTCGTCATGGAGACCGAGAAGGTCGGCTTCCTCGAGGCGGTGGAACTGCTGTCGCGTCGCGCGGGCATCCCCGTGCCCGAGCGACGTGCGCGCGACGGTCAGAAGCGCGCGCCGTTGCTCGAGGCGATCGACGCCGCCGCGTCGCAGTACGAGCAGTGGCTGGCCGACCCGCAGGTGGGCGGCGAGGCGCGTGCGTACCTCGAGAAGCGCGGCATCACGCGCGAGACGCAGCGCGAGTTCCGTCTCGGTCTTTCGCTCCCGGGTTGGGAGAACCTCGTCCCGCGTCTGCGTGGGCGGTTCCACGAGGACGTGCTGCTCGAGGCCCGTCTGGCCGGGCGACGTGAGGGCGGCCGGGGTGCGTACGACTGGTTCCGCAACCGCCTCATGGTCCCGCTCATCGAACCCGGCGGTGCGGTGGTGGGCTTCGGCGCCCGGGCCATGGGGGACGAGCAGCCCAAGTACCTCAACTCGCCGGAGTCGGCGGTGTACCACAAGAGCCGGTTCCTGTACGGGCTCGAGCACGCCCGGCGCGCGCTCAAGGCCGACGGGGAACTGGTGGTGGTCGAGGGTTACTTCGACGTCATCGCCCTGCATCAGGCCGGGGTGCGCAACGTCGTGGCGGCCTCGGGCACGGCCCTGACCCCGGAGCACGCCCAGCGGATCCGCCAGATGGTGCGTGGGGTGGCCCTGACGTTCGACGGGGACGCCGCCGGCCAGAACGCCATGTTGCGGTCGCTCGGGGTGCTGCTCGCCGCCGGGCTGGACGTGGCGGTGGTGGACCTGCCGGCCGGGGACGACCCGGACACGCTCGTGCGTCGCGCGGGGGCGGACGGATGGTGTAGAGTGCGCGATTCGGCCTACGATGCCGTGGAGTTCGTGCACCGCCACGTGCTGCGCACCGCCACCGGGGGGGACCCCCGCGAGCGGGCGCTGCAGGTGGTCGTGCGCATGCTCACCGGGGTCCAGGACACGATCCGTCTGCAGCTGCTCGTCGAGCGTTCCAGTCAGGTCTTCGGCATCCCGGAACGCGTCATCGAGCAGGCCGTGCGGCGCGCTCGGGTCCCGGACTCCGCTCGTGCATCCTCGCCGGTCGTCCCGGTCCCGTCGCGGCCCGTGCACGAACTCGATCGCGCGTTGCTGCGTGCCCTGTGGGCCGCGCCCGAGGCGATCGCGGACGTGCGCGAGCTCGTGGCGCCCACGGACCTCGTGGAAGGGGCGGCCCGCGATCTGGCCGAACGCTGGTGGCGCGACGGGGTCTCGATCCCGTCCGAGGAGGGTGAGGCGGCCGCGCTCGCGCGCGGGTTGGCGGCCGAACAGCAAGGGGAGGGCTGGGATCCGCAAGCGGAACTCGTGGGCGCCGTGCGGCGACTGCAGGTCCGGCGGCTCCAGGACGAGATGCGGACGATCCGCGCACGACTGCCGAGCGCGAGTCCCGAGGAGTCCGAGGCCCTTCTGCAACAGGTTCACGACATCGGTCAGAAGTTGAAGCAACTCAGCCAGTGAGGAGAGTGCGCCGCATGGCGACCACCACCGCGAAGAAGCAGGCGAAGCAGGCGAAGGACAAGAACAAGGCCGAGGTCCGTCGGCGTCTCGACGAGATCAAGGCCCTCGCCACGCGCCAGAGCTACATCACGGAGGAGCAGCTCCTCTTCCTGCTCGACCCGACCGCCGAGGGCGGCGCGGACATCCAGCAGATGGAGGACGCCTACACCATGCTCTCGGACCTCAGCATCGAGGTCTACGCGAGCGAGGACGAGGCCAAGGAGCGCGCGAAGAAGCTGCGCAAGGTCGAGGACAAGCGCACCGCGGCGCCGTCGAAGGCCGCACCCACGCCGCCCGTGCGCTACGACGACCCGGTGCGCATGTACCTGCGCGAGATGGGCCGTGTGCCGCTGCTCACCCGCGAGGGCGAGGTCGAGATCGCGCGTCGCATCGAGGCGGGCGAGCGTCAGGTCGTGAAGCAGCTGTTCCGTGCCGAGCCCTCGGTGCGCGAGCTGCGCAACCTCATGAAGCGCCTCAAGGACGGGCAGCTGAAGATCGAGGACTTCATCAAGGTGGACAGCCCGACCGAGACCACGGTGGCCGCCGAGCCGGAGCTCAACAAGGAGCGTCTGCGCGCCGTCAAGATCCTCGAGAAGGTGTTCGCCCGGCAGAAGCGGTACAACGAGTTGCTCGAGCGGCAGGACGACCGCATGACCGACAAGGAGCGCTCGAACTACTACGGCACGCTCGCCAAGGCCGAGGCCGAACTCGAGAGCGAGATGACCAAGCTCTCCATGAACTCGCGCATGGTCGAGGGCCTGACCCGTCCGATCAAGGACCTCGCCGAGCAGGCGCAGACCTTCGACGAGCAGGTCGCGACCATCGAGCGACGCTACGGGCACGGCGTCGAGGAGATGAACCTGTTCGCGAAGCGCCTCAAGAAGGGGCCGAGCGAACTGCGGGCCGTGAAGCGCGAATCCAAGCTGCAGCCCGCGCAGATCGCCGAGTTCCAGGACGAGATGAAGGAGCTGCGCCGCGTCATCAAGGCCCTCGAGGACGAGGCCGGGTTGTCGCGCGAGCACCTGCTCGAGATCCACAAGCAGATCCTCGATGGCGAGCGCGCCACCGAGCAGGCGAAGCGCGAGATGATCGAAGCCAACGTGCGCCTCGTGATCTCGATCGCCAAGCGCTACACGAACCGCGGTCTCGAGTTCCTGGATCTCATCCAGGAGGGCAACTCGGGCCTCATGCGTGCGGTGGACAAGTTCGACTACACGAAGGGCTACAAGTTCAGCACCTACGCGACGTGGTGGATCCGGCAGGCGATCACGCGTGCGATCGCCGACCAGGCCCGCACCATCCGCGTGCCCGTGCACATGATCGAGCACATCAACCGCGTCGTGCGCGTGTCGCGCCGCCTCGTGCAGGAGTTGGGTCGCGAGCCCACGCCCGAGGAGATCGCGGAGCGGCTCGAGCTGCCCGTGGACAAGGTCAAGGCCATCATCAAGGCCGCGCAGGAGCCCATCTCGCTCGATCGTCCGATCGGTGAGGACGACGATTCGAACCTCGGCGATTTCATCGAGGACACGAGCGTCGTGAGCCCCGCGCACTCGGCGTCGTCCGCCATGCTGCGCGAGGAGGTGGGCGAGGTGCTCAAGACGCTCACCCCGCGTGAGGCGAAGGTCATCCGCCTGCGGTCTGACCGACGACGGGGCCCAGCGCACGCTCGAGGAGGTGGGTGCGTTCTTCAACGTCACCCGCGAGCGCATCCGGCAGATCGAGGCCAAGGCCCTACGCAAGCTGCGGCATCCCACGCGCAGCCGCCGACTCAAGGCGTACACCGAGCTGCTCTAGTCGCGGCTCGCACGCTTCCGGGCGCCCCACACGACGGGTGTGGGGCGCCCTTTCGTCCGTCCCCGATGCCGTCCCGTCGCCTTGACGGTCCCGCGGGCGCTCTGCTACAAACCTCGTCCCTGCGGGGGTGGGATGTCGGCGGCTGGGCCCATAGCTCAGCGGTCCAGAGCCACCGGCTCATAACCGGTATGACC
>JBEGJG010000235.1:0-4888 GCA_041184705.1 Candidatus Eiseniibacteriota bacterium | reverse complement strand
AACGGCCGATGTGAATGGACTTATGAACACCTCGCGATTCCGCGAGTGCGATGGGGCCACTTCGCTTGCACGGACTCACGAACCTTATGGAGCGATAAACCCGCTTATGGCCGCGGCCCCGGACCGGGGCTCACCCGGGATGGGATGCGCCGTGCAGGACCTAGCGGCGCGATGCGCTCGAACCGAGGGCGTCCCCTTCGGCCCATGCCAGGCGGGCCGGTCGCCCCGGGCGGCAGAGTGCGTGCAGGAGGTCCGCCATGGTGAGGACGTCGAGCAGGTTGTGATGGAAGACGGGCACCAGGGGCCACGGATCGGAGTCCTTCACGAACGCGTGGTAGAGCCCCGGGATCTCGGAGCCCGGCACGTCCCCGGTGCGCAGTCGTCCGCACACCCGTCGCTCGAGCGTGGTGAGGCGACAATCGGGGAGCCCCGTGCGCCAGCGCCGCCGGGCGTGATGGACGAGGTCGAGATGGTTGCGTGGTAGTTCGAGCGGGACGCCGTGCGTGACCGCGCGTGCCCGAAGGAACGGGGCGTCGTACGACTTGCCGTTGAAGGTGATCAACGTCTCGTACCCGCGCGCCTGCTCCGCGACGGCGGCGAGCAGCGCCGCCTCCTCCCCGTAGTGACGGGCGAAGTACTGCCGGACCACGAAGTCCTCGCCGTTCCAGATCATGGTGCCGGCGAGGAACACGGGGCACGACGACAACCCGCAGGTCTCGAGATCGAGGAACATCACGCGCGCGAGTCCACGCTCACGCACCGCGGCGAGTTCGGTCTCACCCGTGGGCGGTTCGGGTAAGCGACCCCAATCCTCGTGCGGGCGTTCGATGTCACCGCGCAGTCGCTCGTGCACGTAGACCGCACCGTGCGTCGGATGAATCCACTCACCGCCCGGGAGAAACGATTCGAGTCCTCCGCCCGCTCGTGTGCGCGACGTGCGACGCGACGGACGCGGCGGGGTGCGCCGCGGGATCGCCTCGGGAGCGACCGACGCACGCGACGCGCGTGGCGCACGCGTGCGGGAGGTCGCGGGCTTCGCGGTGGAGGCGCGCTCGGGAGCGACCGCGGTGGGCGCGGGCACGACCCCGGCACGACGGCGGCGCACCAACTCGCCCAACCGGTCGCGCAGCGCCCCCGGCGCGGGGCTCATCCCCGGCGCTCCGCGACGATCGCGAGTCGGCGGCTCGCGGTCCCGTACGTCTCGCCGTCGGCACCGCCCGTCACCGCGACCACGTCGAAGCCGTGCCGACGCAGCAACGCGCTCAGCTCGGCGCACGTGTAGGTGCGGATGCTGTACTGCTTGGTGACCGAGGCCCCGCCCTTGGGATCGAGCAGCATCTGGCGGGTCACGACGCGGGACGACGCGAGCTCGAGCTCGGTCTCCTCCATGAGGAGCGCGCCGTCCTCGCGCTGCGTCCACGTGCGCTGCTGCGGGTGCGTGAGCGTGTGGTCACGGTTCGCCATCTCGAGCAGGAACCGACCGCGCGGCCGGAGCACGCGCGCGACCTCGGCGAGCACGCGCTCGTTGTCGTCGTCGTCGAAGTAGCCGAACGAGGTGAAGTACGAGTACACCGCGTCGAACGCGGCCGCGGCCCCGAGGTCGCGCATGTCCCCCGCGCGCCAGGTCACCTCGACCCCCGCGGCGCGCGCGTCGGCCGCCGCGATGGCGAGGTAGTTGGGATTGAAATCGAGCCCCGTCACGCGATAGCCGCGGCGCGCCATGCCGATCGCGTGCCGACCGAATCCGCACGCGAGGTCGAGCACCTCGGCGCCCGCGGGTGCGGCCAGCGAGTCGGCGATGAAGCGCGTCTCGGCGTCGGTGCGTTCGGCGGTGAAGTGCGGGCGGTAGATGCGCAGGTAGTCGTCGTCGAAGAACGCCACCGGCCATTCGGGCGTGCGGCTCATGGGATGCGGGTCTCCTGGGGGCATGGGGGTGCGACGGGCCCCACAGGATAGCGGCTCGCCGTGCGCGAGACACGCGCGCGCGGGTTCATCGCGACAACCAGTGACGGAGCAGGAAGCCCGCCCCGTCCTTACCCGGGATGTCGCGACCGGAGCGGATCCCGTCGGCATCCTGCTGCTGCGCGGGCCGCAGCACGGGCAGCCCCACGCAGGCCGGGCAACCGTCGCCGCACGGACAGCCCTCGAGGTGCGCCAACGCCGACTCGGCCAGCTCGTCGAGTCGAGCCCAGCCCTGCTCCGCGAACCCGAGCCCGCCCGGATAGCGGTCGAACAGGAACAGCGTTGGGCGTCCGGTGTTCGACGAGTCGAGCAGGCCGCCGAGGTCGCTCGGGTCGCACATCGCCATGAGCGGCAGCAACTGCACGAACAGGTTGCGCACTCCCGACAACGCCTCCCACGGGTCGAGACCGCGGCGCGCGAGTTCGCGTGCGGTCGCCTCGCCGGGGGCCAACCAGAACCCGGCCGTTTCGAGCGTGAGTCGCGGCAGGTCGAGCGGGTGGTAACCGATCGAGTCGAGCGAGCGGTAGCGGATCTTCTTGAACGCGATGGTCTGCCAGCTGTAGGTGAGCTCACCGAACGGCACGCACTCGCCGCGCCAGTCCCGCGCCCGCACCTCGTGCCGAACGCGCACGTTCGAGTCGAGGACGGGTTGCGTGTAGTAGTCCACGGTGCGCGGTTCCACGGTGGCGACCTTCTGCTCGAGGTCGAGCGAACGCACCCACCACGTGGCCCCCTCGTGCAGGTAGATGGCGTCGGGGTACACCAACTCCAGACCGCTCACCGCATCCACCGTGCCCAGCATGGCGTTGTCGCGCGTCGCGTCCACGATGGTGTAGGTGTCGTCGCTCATGGTGCGCAACGCCACCTTGGCGCCGGGGAAGTCGGTCTTGGCCCAGTACGCGCGGCCGTCGATGACGCGCGTCTCCCCCGCCTCCTCGAGCGCGGCCAGCACGTCGTGCATCTGGTCGCCGAACGCCCCCTCGTCGGCCGCGGTGAGCGGCAACTCGTAGGCGGCGCACGCCATCTGCTGCGCGAGGATGTACGGGTTGTGCGGATCCACGCACGCGGCCTCGGTGGCCCGACCGAACAGGTAGCCGGGGCGACGCATGAGGTACTGGTCCACGGTGTCGTTGTACGCGACCAACACCACGACCGACGGGGCGCCGGTGCGACCCGCACGACCGGCCTGCTGCCAGATGCTCGCCAGCGTGGGGGCCGCGCCCACCAGAACGGCCGCGTCGAGGCCGCCCACGTCGATGCCCAGTTCGAGCGCGTTGGTGCTCACCACCCCGCGCAACTCGCCCGAGAACAACGCACGCTCGATCGCGCGCCGTTCCTCGGGCAGGTAGCCGCCGCGATAGGGCCGCAGGCGCTCGTGCAGCGGCGCACCGGGAACCATGACCGAGCCGGGGTTCGCCTCGGGCAGGCGCGGCCGGGCGCGCTCGAGCTGCTCGTGCGCGTAGCGGTACACCAGCTCGGCGCTCACGCGCGACTTCGTGAACGCGATGGTCTGCGCGCCGCGCTCGAGGAGCCCCGCGAGGAGCGTGGAGCCCTCGACGTTCGAGCTGCGCCGCTCGACGCGCGCCTCGTCGCGGAAGGGCGGGTTCCAGAACACGAAGTGCTTCTCGCCGCGCGGCGCACCATCGTCGTCCACGACCACGACCTCGCGTCCGGTGAGCGCCCCCGCGAGCTCGCCCGGATTGCGGATGGTGGCGCTGCACAGCACGTAGCGGAACCCACCGCCGTAGTGGCGCGCCAACCGTTCGAGTCGGCGCAGCACCAGCGAGACGTGGCTGCCGAAGATGCCGCGGTACGCGTGCATCTCGTCCACCACCACGTAGCGCAGGTTGCGCAGGAAGCGCGCCCAGCGCGCGTGCTGCACGTTGGCCTCGTCGCGCAGCTTGCGCCGCGTCGAGGCCGCGGTGTCGCCGTCGTACACCCCGGCGCGCACCTCACCGGCGAGCCCGAGACCCGACTGCACGAGACGCGTGAGTCCCTTGAGCTGGTCCTGCGCGAGGGCCTTGGTGGGGAACAGGTAGAGCGCGGTCGCGCCGGGCTCCTCGAGCAGGCGCTCGATCACCGGGAGGTGGAAGCACAGCGACTTGCCCGACGCCGTGCCGGTGACCACCACGGTGTCGAGTCCGGCGCGCGAGGCCTCGATGGCGTGCACCTGGTGCGAGTACAGACGCTCGATCCCACGCGAGGCCAGCGCGGCGCACAACGCCTCGGGCAGCGGCGGCTGCAACTCACCGAACCGCGCTCCGCGCGCCGGGAGCGTCTCCCAGTGCGTGAGCGCACCCGCGTTCTCGGGGCGCGCCGCGAACGCCCGCAACCAATCCACCGTGGAGCCCGGCGTGGGCTCGTGGGCGAGGAATCCACCCGCTCGCACCTGCATGTCGCACCTCGCGCGCCCCCGCGTGAAGGGGGTCGTCCCAGGGTCCCCGGCGGGGTCGGCCGCCGACTGCACAGGTGTGCAGTATAGCGGGTCCGGGACCGGACGCCAGCGGGAACCACGGGTCCGGGGTTCGGCGGGCGGGCGAGGGGGGACGACGGCCCGGCGCGTCGGCCGCCGCGGCGGGGTCAGCGGATGACGACGAACCGCCCGACCTGATGGCCCGCCGAGGAGTCCACGGTGAACAGGTAGATGCCGGACTCCACGTCCTGCCCGTTGCGCGAGATCAGGTCCCACGCCACCTGGCAGTTCCCGGTGGTCCCGTCGTGATCGAGGGATCGCACGAGGTCGCCCGCGAGCGTGTAGATGCGGATGGTGGACCGCGCGCGCGGCAGCCCGAGGAAGTCGATGTGCCGCGTGAACACGTCGCCGGGCACCGGGGTGCGCTCCCACGGTGCGCTGGCGCGGAACGGGTTCGGCACCACCCACACGCGCCCGTCGCGGTAGGTCGCACCGGCCTCGGTCCGCGGTCGC
>JBEGJG010000234.1:0-5162 GCA_041184705.1 Candidatus Eiseniibacteriota bacterium | reverse complement strand
CGTGTGCACGCCGTCGTGGAGGGGTGTAGGCTCCTCGCGTCGCGTCCCCACGCGGTCGTGCCCATCGGCACCCTCCACTCCACGCTTCCCTCGAGGTTCGCATGCCGCGCATGTCATGGCGAACGATGCTCCCGCTGGTCGTGCTGTCCTTGCTCGTGCTGGGTGCCGCTGCGCCTCCCGCCGCCCGCGAGCGCGCCGCGCAACGCCGTGAGCGCCCGACCGCGTTCCTGGTGGTGGGCGACTGGGGTCGTTACGGCGAGCCGAGCCAGCGCGACGTGGCGCGCGCGATGGCACGCACCGCGGACTCGATCGGGGTGCGGTTCGTCATCTCGACCGGCGACAACTTCTACGACAACGGCGTGACCTCGCTCGACGACCGTCACTGGCGCGAGTCGTTCGAGAACGTTTACGACCAGCCCGCGCTGCAGGTGCCGTGGTACGTCGCACTGGGCAACCACGACCACCGCGGCGACCCCGACGTGCAGGTGCGCTACTCCAAGCGCAGCAAGCGCTGGAAGCTGCCCGCGCCGTGGTACGAGACGACCGAGCGCCTCGCGGGTGGCGGCACCCTGGACGTGTTCGTGCTCGACACCAACCACGGCGTGCTCGAGTACCGCGAGGACAAGCGCTACCGACACCTGCGCCCCACGGCCTGGCCCGAGCAGTTGGCGTGGCTCGACCGCGAACTCGCGCGCTCGCGCGCCGACTGGCGCGTGGTGGTGGGACACCATCCGGTGCGCTCGTACGCCAGCCACGGCGCCGATCCCGAGGTGGCCGACGTGCTGCGGCCGATCCTCGAACGGCACGGCGTCGCCCTTTACCTGAACGGCCACGAGCACGTGCTGCAGGACGTCGTCACGAACGGCATCCACTACGTCACCTCGGGCGCCGGGTCGCGCACGCGCAAGGCGGGCCGCGGCCCCGACACGCGGTTCGTGGCGGGCAACACCGGCGGGTTCGCGGCGGTGACGGTGACGCGCGACACGCTCGCGCTGTCGTTCGTGGACACGAACGGCCACACGCTGCACGCGTTCCGCATCGGGCGCGTCGAGCGACGCTCCACCCCCACCGGGACGCGCTAGGCGATCCTCAGGGGGCGCCTTCGCCCCATGGGCGGTGCGTGCGGTGAGACACGCGCGACCGTGCCCCCGCGATCCGTCGCGTCGGACCTCACCCTCGAGGCTGCGGTGACGAGGCGGAGCGGGCCACGCCGCGCGCTGAGCGCCTGAGGCCGCGCGAGTGGAGCGTTCAGCGAGCGCCGCGCTCGAGCGCGACCATGGTGGCCGCGAGCCCGCGCGAGGCGTACAGGTGCATCGCGAGCGGCACGAATCCCGCCTGAGCCAGCATGCGGTGGTAGCTCGCGGGGGAGCGCTGCTGGAAGCGATCCTGATCGCCCTCGATGCGATCGTCGCTCGTGAACGCCTCGATGAACGCCAGCCCGCCGCACAGCCGGTGCATGGCCACGAGTCCGCGACGCACCTCGTCGTCCGCGACGTAGTGCAGCACGTCGGAGCACACCACGAGGTCGTAGGGTCCCTGGAACCCCATGCGTCCCAGCTCGCCCACCGTGCCCAGTCGGATGCCGCGCGTGCGCCCGTAGCGCCGCACCGCGTACGTGCTGGAGTCCATGCCGTCGTAGTGCACGTCGGGGCGCAGTCGGCGCAGGATGGCGCGCCACGGCGCCTCGCCGCAGCCCACGTCGAGCACGCTCTCGATCGGTCGCCCGAGCAGGTACTCGGCGGCCGACACCGCCAGGCGGACCTTGCGCGCCACGAACTCGCGCTGCCCCACGCCCACGTCGGACCTGCGGTACCAGCGCTCGAAGTACTGCTCGTCGTACACCTTCTCCCGCGTCATGGCGGCCCCTCCGCTTGGCACCGTGCGACCTGTCCGTACCGCGCACTCTAGCGCAGGCGGGCGGCGCGAACGACGACGCCCCGGTCGCGAGGACCGGGGCGTCGGGTACGAACCGTATGGCGGGAGCGTCACTCCTTCACGCGGCGGATCGAGGCTCCGAGCTGCGTGAGCTTCTGGTCGAACGCCTCGTAGCCGCGGTCGAGATGGTAGATGCGCGAGATGCGCGTCTCGCCGTCGGCGACCAGCGCGGCCAGCGCCAGCGCCGCGCTCGCACGCAGGTCGGTGGCCATGACGGGTGCGCCCGAGAGGTGCGGCACGCCCTTCACCACCGCCACGTTGCCCTTGAGCTCGATGTTCGCGCCGAGACGCGCGAGCTCGGGAACGTGCGAGAAGCGGTCCAGGTAGATGGTGTCCTCGATCACGCTGGTGCCCTGCGCGATCGCCGCCACCGCCATCATCTGCGCCTGCATGTCGGTGGGGAACCCCGGGAACACCTGCGTGGTCACGTCGGCCGCGTGCGGACGACCGCGACCCGTGATGGTGACCTCGTCGTGCTCGCGCAGCACCGTGGCACCGGTCTCCTCGAGCTTACGCAGCGCGGCCTCGAAGTGGTCGGGGATGACGCGCTCGAGCGTGATGCTGCCACCCGTCATGACCGCCGCGGCCGCGAACGTGCCGGCCTCGATGCGATCGGGGATGATCGTGGTGTCGATCGGGCGCAGCTCCTTCACGCCGTGGATCGTGAGACGGCGCGAGTCGAGACCCTCGATGCGCGCGCCGCACTGGTTCAGGACCTCGCCGAGCACCGTGATGTCGGGCTCGATCGCGACGTTGTCGAGCACCGTGGTGCCTTCCGCGAGCACCGCCGCCATCATGAGCTGGGCGGTCGCGCCCACCGACACGACGTCGAAGGCGAAGTGCGTGCCGCGCAGCTTCACGTCGCGGCCCACGATGTAGCCGTGCTCGATGTCGAGCTGCGCGCCCATGGCGGCGAGACCCGACAGGTGCAGGTTGACCGGGCGCGGGCCCCACGCGCAGCCGCCGGGCAGCGACACCTTGGCGCCGCCCAGGCGCGCGAGCAGCGGGCCGAGCACGTAGATGCTGGCGCGCATGGTCTTGACGAGTTCGTAGGGCGCCTCGACGCGATCGACACCCGTGGAGTCCACGGTGCACAGGTCGCGGTCGAACGTGACCTTGGCGCCGAGCTGCTCCAGCACGCGCGCGAACGTGCGCGTGTCGAGCAGGTCGGGCACGTTGCGCAGGCGGTGCACGCCCGGTGCGAGCAACGTCGCCGCCATGACGGGCAGGGCGGCGTTCTTCGCGCCGCTGATGGCGACGCGGCCGGACAGTCGGCGCCCGCCCTGGATGACCAACGCGTCCATGGGGGCTCTTTCGGTGGCCGTCTCGGCCTGGGTCTTCGGAGTGGTGGCGTCCATGCGTTCCGCTCCCAGCAAGAAGTGTGACCGAACGGGCCGAATCCGTGACCCGCGGGCGGGTTTCCGCTAAACCACTGTGGCGTCGAGCATTATGCCCCGACTCGGCGGCAATGGCAATCCCGGGGTGGACCTAGCGCCGGTCGAGGATGGCGCGAATCGCGTCATCCAGTTGCTGGGAAGTGTGCGGTTTGCGCAGCATCCCGTCGATCCCGAGCGCACGCAGCTCGTCCTCGTCGGCCCGGTCCACGAGCCCCGAGATCATGAGCACGGGTAGCTCCGGACGCACCTGGTCAGATGGAGCCCCGACATGCGCGGCATGGTGTTGTCCGTGACGAGCATGTCGAAGGCGTCGGGGCGACTCTGGAAGTCCTCGAGCGCCTCGGGCGAGACGAGATGGAGCGTGACCTCGTACCCCATGCTCTCGAGCAGCCGCTTCTGCATGCGCCCCAGCGTGTCCTCGTCCTCGACCAACAGGATGCGGGCGGGGCATCGCTCCCCGGCCTGCCGAGGGGAAGCGGTGGCGGCGGATCGCGCGGCACGGGCGGCCGAGCCGGTGGCCGCCGCGGCCGAGCGCGGCGTGGAGCCCTGAGCCACCCCGCCCGTGGCGGCCGTGGGCGCGACCGCGGCCGCCCGGGCGGCCACGCGGGAACACGAGCGTGAACCGGGTGCCGTGGCCTTCGCGACTGTCCACCTCGATCACGCCACCGAGTTCGCGCACGATCCCGTGCACCATGGACAGCCCGAGCCCGGTGCCCTGCCCGATGGGCTTGGTGGTGAAGAACGGTTCGAAGATGCGCTCCAGCACGTCGGGCGGCATCCCCATGCCGGTGTCGGAGACGCGCAAGCGCGTGAGCGGCCCCTCGGGCAGCCCGCCGTGCCGCGTGCGCCACGTCTCGCCGGGAAGGAACCGGTCCAGGTTCACGGTGAGCACGCCGCCGTCGGGCATGGCCTGCCGAGCGTTGGAGCACAGGTTGATGACGACCATGTGCAACTCGATCTCGTCGCAGACCACGAACGGCGTCTCGGGATCGAGTTCGAGACGCAGTTCGATGTTCGACGGCGTCGAGGCTCGCACCAACGTGGAGGCCTCCCGCACGATGCGCGGCAGGTCCACCGGCGCGCGTTCCACGTCGCGACCATGGCTGAACCAGAGGATGCGCTGCACCAGCTGGCGGCCGCGCTCGGCCGCGTTCATGACCTGCTCGAGGTCGCGGGTCTCCGTGTCGCCATGGTTGAGGCGCGTGAGTTCGGTGTGACCCACGATGTTCGAGAGGATGTTGTTGAACTCGTGCGCGACGCCACCGGCGAGCGTGCCCAGGGACTCGAGCTTCTGCGACTGACGCGAGGCCTTCTCGAGTTCGAGACGAGCGGTCACGTCGAGCACGGTGGCGAACGTGACCATGCCCTGCGCCATCTGCACGGGCCGCAGACCGACCTCGACCGGGAACTCGGTGCCGTCGCGCCGCACTCCGCGCAGGTCGCGCCCCGCGCCCATCGAACGCTGCGAGGGGTTGCGCGCGAACCCCTCGCGCAGCGCGTTGTGCCCCCCGCGCATGCGCATGGGGAGGAGCACCTCGATGCGCTGCCCCACGAGTTCGGTGCGCGGCCACCCGAACAACCGCTCGATCTCCTGGTTGGCGAGCAGGATGGTGCCGTCGGGCCCGACCGCGAGGATGCCGGTGGGCGACATGTCGGTCGCCATCCTGAGGAGTTCGTCGTCGGCGGGATGCGGGGTCACGGCACGAGCCTTCCGGGGGATGTGCGGGAAGCGGGCACGAGGTCGTGGTCGCATCTTCACGGGGGACCGGGGCCGGGGCAAGCCAATGATGGTGGAGGTGGTCCGACGAGGGTGCGGCGAAGATTGTTGAT
>JBEGJG010000233.1:0-3726 GCA_041184705.1 Candidatus Eiseniibacteriota bacterium | reverse complement strand
CCCCCTCCCCGCAGTCCCTCGCCATCCTCGGTGCCGGTCCGATCGGCCTCGAGGCCGCCGCGCTCGCCCTCGAACTCGGTCTCGACGTGCACGTGTTCGAGCGCGGCACGCCGGGCGCGCACGCGAGCGCATGGGGTCACGTCCGCATGTTCACACCGTGGTCCATGAACGTCGGCACAGCGAGCGCGCGCCTGCTCGCGCGTCACGGTTGGACCGCCCCGGCCGCCGACGAGTGCCCGACCGGGCACGAGTTCGTGGAGCGCGTGCTGCAGCCCCTCGCGACCACGCCCGAACTGAAGTCCCGCGTGCACGCGCACGCGCAGGTCGTGGCGGTCTCACGCCACGGGGCGCGCAAGGGCGACCTGCTCGGCGACCCCGCGCGCGCCACGCACCCGTTCCGCATCCTCGTGCGCGACGCGGGGGGACGCGAGAACCTGCTGCACGCGCACGCGGTGATCGATGCCACGGGCACGTTCGGCCAGCCCAACGCGGCGGGCACCGGTGGCATCCCCGCGCGCGGCGAGTCGTACCTCGCCCCGCAGATGAGCTACCACCCCGACGACGTGCTCGGCCTGCGTCGCGAACGCCACGCCGGTCGCACCACGCTCGTGATCGGCGGCGGCGCGTCGGCGGCCACCACCGTGCTGGCGCTCGCGCAGCTCGCCTCCGAGGTGCCGGGCACGCGCGTCTCGTGGGCCACGCGCCGCACCACGCCCGGGTTCCGTCACGAGGTCGCCGACGACGCGCTCGCCCCGCGGGCTGCGCTGTTCACCGAAGCTCGACGCCTGCAGGAGGGCTCTCGACCCGAGGTGACGTGGTTCGGTGGCGCCGAGGTCGAGGAGTTCGAGTACAACAGCGCGACCCATCGCTACCGTGTGCGCTTCGACACGCCCGCGGGCGCGCGCATCGAGGAGGCCGATCAGGTCATCGCCAACGTCGGGTACGGTCCCGACGCCTCGCTGTACCGCGAACTCCAGGTGCACGAGTGCTACGCCTCGCTCGCGCCCATGAAGCTCGCCGCAGCCCTGCTCGCGGCGGGCGGTGGCGGGGATTGCATGAGCCAGCCCGCGATCGGTGCCGACCTGCTCGCGCACCCCGAACCGAACTTCTGGATCCTCGGCGCCAAGTCCATGGGGCGCAGCGGCGAGTTCCTGCTCCGCACCGGCTACACGCAGGTCGCCGACGTGCTCACCGCGTACGCGGCCGCACAGGGAGCCGCGAAGTCCTGATGCCGCTCGCGAGCGCCGACCTCGCCGAGCTGCGCGCCCTGCTGGGCGAGTCCGGCGTGCTCGCGAGCGACGCCGCGCGCTTCGCCTACGAGGCCGACGCGCTCACGCTCGAGCGCCATGCGCCCGACGTGGTCGTGCTGCCGCGCAGCACCGACGAGGTCGCCGCGATCGTGCGCTGGGCGCGCGCCAAGGGGTTGTCGGTGACACCGCGTGGCGCGGGCACCGGGCTCGCGGGCGGCTGCACGACCGAGCAGGGCGGACTGTCGCTGAGCCTCAACCGCATGGACGGCGTGCTGCGCGTGGACGAGGCGCGCATGACCGCATGGGTGCAACCCGGACTCGTGAACCTGTGGTTGTCGCAGCGCCTCGCGCCCGCGGGCCTGTACTTCGCGCCCGACCCGGCGTCGCAACAGGTGTCCACGATCGGCGGCAACGTCTCGACCAACGCCGGTGGTCCGCATTGTCTGAAGTACGGCGTCACGTTCAACCACGTCCTCGGCGCGGTCGTCGTGCTGGGCGACGGCTCGGTGGTCACGCTCGGCGGCGACGCGCTCGACGCGCCCGGGTTCGACCTGCTGTCGGTCGTCTGCGGCAGCGAGGGCACCTGCGCGATCGTCACCGAGGTCGCGGTGCGATTGCTGCCCGTGCCCGAGGGCGTGAAGACGCTGCTGTTCGACTTCCCCACGGTGGAGTCCGCGTGCCTCACCGTGTCGCGCGTCATCGCCGAGGGCATCGTGCCGGCCGCCATGGAGATCATGGATCGCCACACCACGTCGCTCGTCGAGGCGTGGCTGGGTATGGGACTGCCGACCGATGCGGCGGCGCTCCTGCTCATCGAGGTGGACGGACCCGCGGTGACGCTGGGGCCGCAGGCCGATCGGATCGCGGCGCTGGCGCGCGAGCTCGGGGCGCGCAGCACGCGCATCGCGCGCGACGCCGAGGAGCGCTCACTGCTGTGGAAGGGCCGCAAGAGCGCGTTCGGCGCCTACGGTCGCACGGGACGCGGCTTCACCATCATGGACGGGGTCGTGCCGCGCACGCGTCTGGCCGAGGCCCTCGCGCACATCTACGCGTTCGCGGCCGAGAAGGGCCTCGAGGCGGGCAACGTCTTCCACGCCGGCGACGGCAACCTGCATCCGCACGTGCTGTTCGACGCCAGCGATGCGCAGCAGCAGGCCGACGCCATCGAGGTCTCGCACCGCATCCTGCGCATGTGCATCGAGTACGGCGGCACCATCTCCGGCGAGCACGGGGTCGGCATCGAGAAGCGTCCCATGATGACCGAGCTGTTCGCCGCCGACGACCTCGCGGTCATGGAGCGTGTGCGCGCCGCGTTCGACCCCGACCGGCGCCTCAACCCCGGCAAGGTGCTCCCGGGCGGCTCGGGCTGCGGCGAAGCGCACGCGCACGCGTTCTCGACCCTGCGCGGCTACGCGGCGCGCGCCGACGCGGAGGGCCCGTGGATCTGACCACCGCCCCGCGCCCCACCGACGCGACGCGCTTCGGCATGTCGGGTGTCACCCCCGCGCGCGCCTGGCGACCCGAGACCGCCATCGAGGTGGCCGACGCGGTGCGCACCGCGAGCGCCGAGGGCCTGCGCCTCGTGCCGTGGGGCGGTGGCGTGGCGTTGTCGCGCGAGCCCGCCCCCGAGCATTGGGACGTCGCGCTCGACCTGAGCGCGCTGCGCCGCATCACCATCCACGACCCCGAGGACTTCACCGTCACCGCCGAGTGCGGGATCGTGCTCGCCGACCTGCGCGAGGCACTGGCCGCGCATCGGCAGGAGTGTCCGCTCGAGGGCGCTGAAGCCTGGGGCGCCACGCTCGGCGGCGTGCTCGCCGCCAACGCCAGCGGTCCGCGGCGGCTCGCGCTCGGCGCGCCACGCGACCGCATCCTCGGTGCGCGCTTCGTCACCGGCGACGGCGTGCTCGCACGCTCCGGTGGACGCGTGGTCAAGAACGTCGCGGGTCATGCGGTGCATCGTCTCCTCGTGGGCTCGCGCGGGGCCCTCGGCGTGCTGGTCGAGGCCAGCCTCAAGCTGCCCCCGCAACCCACCGGGCGACTCGCGCTCGTGTGGGGCTGCGACGCCGCAGGACTCGCCGACACGTCGCGCTGGGCGGGTTGGCCACGGCGCGAGCCCGCGGTGCTCACCGTGCTCGGACGCGCGCTCGCGGGGCTCCACCCCGTGCTCGCGAGCGATGCGCCGTTCGCGGTCGTCGCGGGTTTCGAGGACGACCCCGCTTGGCTGGCCGCGTGCCAGTCGTTCGCGCGCGACACGGTCGGTGCGCCGCGCCTCAGCGTGCGCGATGCGAGCGTGCCCACGATGTGGCAGCAGGTCACCGACCCCGAGGAGATGCCGGGACCGCGTCTGACGTTCACGAGCCCCCATCGCACCCCTGACGCGATCGCCCCGATCGCGCACCGACCGGTGGCCGAGCGCCTGCTGTTCCACGCCGCCTGCGGTCGCCTGCACGTGTGGCCCGAACCCAGCGAGGCG
>JBEGJG010000232.1:0-3739 GCA_041184705.1 Candidatus Eiseniibacteriota bacterium | reverse complement strand
GTGACCGGTGAGGAGCGCGGCGCACGCCCACACCCCGCGTTCGCGTTCGAGCGCGACCGGATCGGACGGGTCGCCACCCACCACGAGCGTGCCGTGCGGCAGCGCGCCCGCGAGCGGATCGGCGCGGTCCACCACCACCGCCCCCGCGACGCGCAGCGCCTCCAACGAACCCGACGCGCTCCACGCCTCGAGCGCGATGCGCCCCGGCACCACCACCTCGAGCGCGACCTCGGCGCGGCGCGGATGCGCCACGAGCGCGCGAGCGAGCCCGTGCACGTCGGCGTCCTCGGCGAACGCGCCGACACGCACGCGCGTGCCCTCGGCGCGCTCGGGCCGAACGCGCGAGAGGTCGAGCGAGACCACCGCGTCGAAGCCCGTCTCGGGACCTTCGAGTCGCCGCCAGTCGGCGTCGCGCCCGGCCGCGCGCAGCCAGTCGCGCGTGAGGTCGTCGCTGGGGAACAGCATCGCGAGCGAACCCGTCACCGCGCTCGCACGCGCCGCGATCGCGAACCGCTCGGCCATGGGCAACGACAGGATGCCGACGCCGAAACCCTCGAGCACCGCACCCTCGCCCTCGCCCGCCAGTCGGCGCTCGAGCGCGAGCAGGATGTCGTGCCCGGTCACGCCCGGGTCGGGCACGCCGGTCCACTCGACGCCGACCACGCGCGGACGCGTGATGAGCAGCGGCTCGCCCGCCATCGCGGCCGCGCACTCGAGCGCGCTGACCGGCAGCACCAGCATGCCGAGCGCTCCGGCGCCCCCCGCCCCCGGCACGCCGCTGGCGAGCACGCGCCCCGGGAGCGCGAACCGCCGACGGTGGACCGCCGCCGCGGGGCCCGCGCCGGGTCGCACGAACAGCGCCCCGCGCGCGCTCGCGAAGCTCTGCAGGAACCGCAGGTCCTCGAGGTCGTCGGGACCCGCGCCCTCGCGCTGCGGGGCGAACAACGCCAACTCGCTCGTGACGCGTGCGGCCCCGCTGCGCTCGAACGCGAGGGCCGCGACCGTGCCGTCCTCGTCATCGAGCACGACGTGATCGGGCACCCACTCGACCGGCGCACCGGCGGGCGACCATGCGAGGCCGCCGCGCGCGCGCAGCAGGAACGCGGTGAGGGTGGGCGTCACGCGCGCGTCAGGCGCCCGACCCCGAACCGGAGCCGCCGCCCTTCGAGTCCCCGCCACCCTTCGAGCCACCGTCCGAGGAGCCGCCCTTCTCCTTCTTCGCGGAGTCCTGGTAGCCCTTGCTGCGGTAGTCGGTGATGTAGAACCCCGAGCCCTTGAACAGCAGGCCCGAACCGCCCGCGGGCACACGCGTGCCCACGCCCTTGCAGGTCGGGCACTTCTTCGGGGACTCGTCCGAGATGCTGTGGAACAGTTCGAACTCGTGTCCCTTCTTGCAGCGGTAGACGTAGGTCGGCATGGGTCAGGATCTCCCGGTGGGGGGCGCGCCGTCGCCCGCGAGCACGCAGGCCACGGTCGCCACCTCCACCACGTCGTCGAGGGTGCAGCCGCGCGACAGGTCGTTGGCCTGACGCGCGAGGCCCTGCAGGATCGGTCCGATCGCGGTCGCACCGGCGAGCCGCTGGACCAGCTTGTAACCGATGTTCCCGGCATCGAGGTCGGGGAACACGAGCACGTTGGCGTGCCCCGCCACGACCGAGCCCGACGCCTTGCGCTGCCCCACCGAGGGCACGAGTGCGGCGTCGGCCTGCAACTCGCCGTCGATGTGCAGGTCGGGACGGCGCGCACGTGCGAGCGCGGTCGCCTCGCGCACCTTGGCCACGCGCGGGTGATCGGCGCTGCCGCGCGTCGAGAACGACAGCATCGCGACGTGCGGCACCTCGCGCGTGAGCCGGTGGTGGCGATCGGCGGCGAGGCACGCGATCTCGGCGAGTTGCTCGGGCGACGGGTCGGGCAGCACGGCGCAGTCGGCGAACGTGAGCACGCGCTCGGGGGTGCCCGCCGAAGCGGGCAGCGCCATGAGGAAGAAGCTCGAGACGCTGCGCACGCCGGGCGCGAGCCCGATCAGCCAGAGCGCGGCACGCAGCACGTCGGCGGTGGTGCGCACCGCACCGGCCACGAACGTGTCGGCCTCGCCGTCGCGCACGAGAAGCGCGGCCTGGAACAACGGGTCGGCGGCGAGGCGATCGCACTCGGAAGCCGCGAGCCGGTCGCCACGAGCGGCGGCGAGCGCCTCGCGCGTGCGCGCGACGAGCGCGGGATCGCGTGCGTCGCGCACCGCGAACGCCCCCGGCGAGAGGTCGGCGCGACGCGCGGTCGCGGTCGCCTCGGTGGGATCGCCGACGACGCTCACCTGCGCGATGCGTTCGCGCGTCAGGCGTGCGGCGGCGCCCAGCACGCGCGGGTCACCGGCTTCCGCGAGCAGGAGTCGGCGCGGCGCGGACTGCGCCTCGCGCCGGATGCGATCGAGGACCCCGCTCACCCGCGACGCCCCGCGGCCCGAGCGGTCCGGCGCGATGCGCGTACGGGCTTGGCGCGCGCGGCTTCGCGACGCAGCGCAGCGTAGCGCGCGAGCAGTTCGCGCTCGACCACCGGCGGCACGAGCCCGCGCACGCGACCACCGTGGCGCGCGACCTCCTTGACCAGCGTCGAGTTGAGGTAGGTGTACTCCTGGCTCGGCATGAGGAACACGACCTCGATGCCGGGCGCGAGACGACGGTTCATGAGCGCCATCTGGAACTCGAACTCGAAGTCGCTCACCGCGCGCAGGCCGCGGATGATGGTCTGCGCCCCGATCTGCCGGGCGCAGTCCACGAGCAGACCCGAGAACGCGATCACCTCGACATTACGCAGGTCGCGCACCGAGGCCGCGATGAGCGCGATGCGCTCCTCGGGCGTGAACAACCCGCTCTTGGCGGGGTTGTGCGCGACCGCCACCACGACGCGATCGGACAACGCCGCGGCGCGGCGCGTGAGGTCGAGGTGACCGTTCGTGAACGGGTCGAAGCTGCCCGGGAACAGCGCGATGCGTCGTGGCTTGCGGGTCATCCGCCCTCCGTCGGCGCCGGCGCGGTGCCGGACCGGTAAACGTGCACGACCGTCTCCCCGTACTGCCGCTCGCGCTCGCGCGTGAGCGTGCCCTCGAGTTCGGGCACCGTGTCCTTCGCATGCGTCTCCAACACCACGCGCGTTCCGGCGCGCAGCACGCCCGGACGACCGAGCCCCGTCAGGATGGCACGGGCGTCGGCCCCACCGTAAGGCGGGTCGGCGAACACCACGTCGGCGGTCGCGAGCGACTCCCCGAGGCGCGCGAGTCCCGCCGGCAATCGTAGCGGCCAGACGCGAGCGCGCTCGCCGAGGGCGAGGTCCGCGAGGTTGCGCTCCATGGTCTCACGCGCGCGCCGGTCGCTGTCCACCAGATCGGCCCACACCGCGCCGCGCGACAAGGCCTCGATGGCGAGCGCCCCGCTGCCCGCGAACAGGTCCACGACCCGGGTGCCGTCGAGCGGGCCGAGCGCCATGAACAGCGCCTCGCGCACGCGGTCCGAGGTCGGCCGGGTGCGATCGCCGCTCGGCGCGTGCAGACGGCGCCCTCCGAACTCCCCCGCGATGACGCGCATGACGGGCCAAGATGGACGAGGCGCCTCGCGGGTGTCAATGCTCGCAGCCCCGCGCACGCCACCCCCGCTCAGGGCATCTCCACCACTTCCACCCCCGCCGGAGGGGTCAAACGGAACGCGCTGTCGCCCTTGGGCTTGGAGAAACGCCACGCGGCGAGCGT
>JBEGJG010000231.1:0-3755 GCA_041184705.1 Candidatus Eiseniibacteriota bacterium | reverse complement strand
CGGACCGAGGGGCGGGACGCCCGCATCGTCGATGCACCCTGCCAGCGCGTCCTAATGTGTTGTGGGACAGTGCCATGAGCGCTCATCAGGGCGCCCGGCAGTGGGGGCGGTCCGGGGCCCGATCCCGGCTTCGGCAGGGTGCGCAGGAAGGGGGCGGTACCGGCAATTCGTGCTCCATCGAGAGACCGAATTAGCCTGTCACGGGTGCGTCGCCGGAACCCATTGCCGAATCGAGGGCAAGGTCACTTGACACCGATGCATGGGAGACCCTAGATTCCCCCCCCTGCGCGGTTCACGGCGTAGCTTCACCTCATCCAGATGCCGTGCCCACGATCCCGCGCCCAAGCTGACCAATCGCTGATCCCAATTCGATTTCGGGGGTTTCACTGTGCCGACTTTGAGCCAGCTCGTCCGTCATGGACGGCGGCCACAGAAGACCAAGACGGGCGCGCCTGCACTCAAGGCCTGCCCGCAGAAGCGTGGCGTTTGCACCCGCGTGTACACGACCACGCCCAAGAAGCCGAATTCCGCGCTCCGCAAGGTGGCGCGCGTTCGCCTCACCAATGGTATCGAAGTCACTGCCTACATCCCTGGCGAGGGCCACAACCTGCAGGAGCACTCGATCGTGCTCATTCGCGGGGGCCGCGTGAAGGACCTTCCCGGCGTGCGCTACCACATCGTGCGCGGCACGTTGGATGCCAGCGGAGTCAACGGCCGGAAGCAGAGCCGGTCCAAGTACGGCACCAAGTCCAAGTAGTCCGAAGCAACGCCTGCGTCCGGGCCTCGCTGGCCCTTGCGTGAGCGTGTCGCCGCCCGTGCCCTTTCGGCGCGCGCGGAGTAGAGAGGAATTGCCCGATGCCTCGTAAAGGCTATACCGCGCGTCGCGAAGCGGCCGCGGACCCCAAGTACGATAGCGTTCTCGTGACCCGTTTCATCAACGCGATCATGACCGGCGGTAAGCGGTCGACCGCCGAGGGCCATTTCTACAAGGCCATGGCGATGATCGAGGAGAAGACGGGCCAGGAGGCCATGGCCATCCTCAAGCAGGCCATGAACAACGTGAAGCCGGTGCTCGAGGTCAAGTCGCGCCGCGTCGGTGGCGCGAACTACCAGGTGCCGGTCGAGGTCCGTCCGGATCGCCGCAACGCACTGGCGACCCGTTGGATCATCACCTTCGCGCGCGGTCGCGCCGACCACACGTTCGCGGAGAAGTTCGCGAGCGAGATCATGGCGGCGGCTCGCAACGAGGGTGGCGCTGTGAAGAAGCGCGAGGATACGCACAAGATGGCGGAGGCCAACAAGGCCTTCGCGCACTACCGCTGGTAACGCGATCGTGACCAAGGTCGGCCTCGTGCCGACCTGGGCCCCACCGGGGCGACCCGGGAAGCCTGCAACGCTCACGACCGTACGAACGTCCCATCACCGCACTTTCCTCACCGAAAGGCAGGTGGTGTACCCGAAGTCCCGAACATACCGAGGGATTTGAGCCCATGGCTCGGCAGACTGCGCTCGAGAAGTACCGCAACATCGGAATCATGGCCCATATCGACGCCGGCAAGACCACCTTGACCGAGCGCGTGCTGTTCTATACGGGCCGCATCCACCGCGTGGGCGAGGTGCACGATGGCGCCGCCACGATGGACTGGATGGAGCAGGAGCGTGAGCGCGGCATCACCATCACCTCCGCGGCCACGACCGCTTCGTGGCGCGATCACCGCATCAACATCATCGACACCCCCGGCCACGTGGACTTCACCGTCGAGGTGGAGCGTTCGCTGCGCGTGCTCGACGGCGCGGTCGCGGTGTTCTGCGCGGTGGGCGGCGTCGAGCCGCAGTCCGAGACGGTGTGGCGCCAGGCCGACAAGTACGAGGTGCCCCGCATCGCGTTCGTCAACAAGATGGATCGCGTCGGTGCGGACTTCGACAACGTCGTCCAGATGATGCGCGAGCGCCTCGGCGCCAAGCCGGTGCCGCTCAACGTCCCCATCTTCTCGGGTGACGCGTTCGTCGGCACGATCGACCTCGTCGAGATGAAGTCGATCACGTACGACGACGGCACGCAGGGCACCAAGCTCATCGAGAGCGAGATCCCGCGCGACCTGCTCGAGAACGCCCAGGCCGCCCGCTTCGCGCTGCTCGAGGCCGTGGCCGAGTTCGACGAGCAGCTGCTCGACGACTACCTCCACGAGAAGCCGTACACCTCGGACGATCTGCGCCGCGCGATCCGCAAGGGCACGCTGTCGGGCTCGATCAACCCGGTCATGTGCGGTTCCGCCTTCAAGAACAAGGGCGTGCAGAAGCTCCTCGACGCCGTCGTGGACTACCTGCCGTCGCCGGTGGACAAGCCGCCCATCAAGGGCCACGACGCCAGCACGTTCGAGCACCTCGAGCGTCCGGCGAAGGACGACGCCCCGTTCTCGGCGCTGGCGTTCAAGATCATGACCGACCCGTACGTCGGTAAGCTCACGTTCTTCCGCGTGTACTCGGGCAAGTGCTCGACCGGTGACGGCGTGCTCAACTCCTCGACCGGTAACAAGGAGCGCATCGGCCGTCTGGTGCAGATGCACGCCAACAAGCGCGAGGAGATCACCGAGGTGCTCGCCGGTGACATCGCGGCCGGCATCGGCTTCAAGAAGGTGACCACCGGTCACACGCTGTGCGCCACGGACCATCCCATCGTGCTCGAGGCCATGACGTTCCCCGAGCCGGTCGTCGACGTGGCCATCGAGCCCAAGTCGAAGGCCGACGAGGAGAAGATGTCGGTCGCGCTCCAGCGTCTGTCCGAGGAGGACCCGACGTTCCGCGTGCGCACCGACGAGGAGACCTCGCAGACGGTCATCTCGGGCATGGGTGAGCTGCACCTCGAGATCATCGTGGACCGCATGAAGCGCGAGTTCTCGGTGGACGCGAACGTCGGCAAGCCGCAGGTCGCCTACCGCGAGACCATCTCCCAGAAGGCGGAGCAGCGTCACCGCTTCGTCCGTCAGTCGGGTGGCAAGGGTATGTTCGGCGACGTCTCGATCGTCATCGAGCCGCAGGAGCCGGGAGTCGGCTTCACGTTCGAGAACGAGATCGTCGGTGGCTCGATCCCGAAGGAGTACATCCCGGCGGTCGAGAAGGGCATCGAGGAAGCGCTCAAGAACGGCGTCGTGGCCGGCTATCCCATGGTGGACATCATGGTCCGCCTGGTGGACGGCTCGTACCACGAGGTCGACTCGTCCGAAATGGCGTTCAAGATCGCGGGTTCGATGGCGTTCAAGGAGGCCTGTCAGAAGGCCAAGCCGCGCCTGCTCGAGCCGATCATGGACGTCGAGGTGGTGGTGCCCGAGGAGTACATGGGCGACATCATCGGCGACCTCTCGTCGCGTCGTGGCCGCATCGGCGGCATGTTCCAGCGTGGTACGGCCCGTGTGATCGCGGCGTCGGTGCCGCTGGCCGAGATGTTCGGCTACGCGACCCGCATGCGTTCGATCTCCCAGGGTCGCGCCGTGTACTCCATGCAGTTCTCGCGATACGAGGCGCTGCCGAACGCGGTCGCCGAGGAGATCATCGCGAAGGCGAAGAGCTGACCGACCCCGGGCGCGCACCGGTCCTCCGGTGACGCAGCCCTGAACCCTTCCAGACACGAACGGACAATCCCGTCACTACGGAGGAGAAGCGATGGCGAAGGCGAAGTTCGAGCGCACGAAGCCGCACGTGAACGTCGGCACGATCGGCCACGTCGACCACGGCAAGACCACGTTGACGGCGGCGAT